>NZ_NXBD01000044.1:0-13281 GCF_002383965.1 Campylobacter sp. 110
AACATCCGAACGCCTTTGGCAAAAACAATGATAAAAAACATTTATTGTCACTACATCAAAATTTTTAGCAATATAATTTCTATAAGAATCTAAAAAATATATATTTGCATTAGCTCCATAACCTCCTATGACAAAAACTATAGCTTTGAGATCTTTTTCATCATCATAACTTATGCGGTATTCAAGCTTACTGGTTCTTTTAATACCTAGCTCTACATCATCACAAGAATCAATTTCAAAGGTTTGATTTATGAGCATATAAAGACCTTTTTTATTAATTTATTGATATTATAATACAAAAAACTAAAAAGGCAAACATGATAACCCATATTTACGATTTTCTAGAAAAAAATTTGATTAAATTTAGTAAAAAGATCGCTTTTGTAGAACCCTTTGTCAAAGAAAGAAAAGAAATCACTTATAAAGACTTTGATCTTTTTTCTAAAAAACTAGCCAGTGAAATTTTAAAAACTTTAGGAAATGATAATCCTACTCAAGCTCCTGTCTTAATCATCTTACCTAAGGGAATTGATTGTTTAATTTCATTTTTTGGAGTGGCATTAAGTGGAAATTTTTATACCCTTTTAGATGAAAAAAGTCCTAAAGAAAGAGTAGAAAAAGTCATAGAGGTTTTAAAACCTAAACTTTTTATCACTTCAAAGGATTTAAATTTTAATTTAGATTTGCCTACGCTTTATACACAAGACTTTGAAAGTTTTAATATAGATGAGAGTTTGCTAAAAAACGCTAAAGAAAAACACATAGATACTAATTTACTCTATGTTTTCTTTACTAGCGGAAGCACAGGTATTCCTAAAGGAGTAAGCATAGCACATAAGAGTGTGATTGATTATACTTTTTGGGTGTGTGAGACTTTTAAATTTGATGAGAATGAAATTTTAGCCAATCAAGCACCATTTTATTTTGACAATAGTATTTTAGATATTTTTTCAAGTGTAAAATCAGGAGCGACTTTACACCTTTTACCTAATCATCTTTTTGCCTTTCCAAATAAAATTTTAGAATGTCTTGAAAAAGAAAAAGTAAGCACTATATTTTGGGTACCTTCGGTGCTGATTTATTTTGCAAATACTGAAGCTTTGAATAATTTTAGTTTAAACGTCTTAAAAAAGATACTTTTTTGTGGTGAAATCATGCCCAATAAACAGCTAAATATTTGGCGTAAACACTTACCCAATGCCTTATTTGCCAACCTTTATGGCCCAACAGAAATCACTGATGTATGTTCTTTTTATATCATCAATCGCACTTTTAAAGATGAAGAACTTTTACCTATAGGCAAAGCATGTAAAAACACAGAACTTTTAGTTTTTGATGAAAATATGAATTTCATAAGTCCTAAACAAATAAGTGTTAAAGGGGAGCTTTTTGTGCGTGGAACTTCTTTGTCTTTAGGGTATTATAATGACAAAGAAAAAACCAAACAAGCTTTTATTCAAAATCCTTTACATGATAATTATTTAGATTTACTCTATAAAACAGGAGATATCGTTTCTTATAATGAATTTGGAGAGCTTTTATGCTACGGAAGAGCAGATAATCAGATAAAATATATGGGACATAGAATAGAACTTGGAGAAATAGAAAGCGTGATAAATTCTCATGTGAATATTAAAAACAGTGCTTGTATTTTTAAAGAAGATATTATTTGTTTTTATGAAAGTGAAGAAGAAATTAATTTTAAAGCTTTTTTGAAAGATAAATTACCTTCTTATATGATCCCAAAAAATTTTATTAAACTCGACAAATTTAAGCTTAATCAAAATGGTAAAATTGATAGAAAGGTTTTAAAAGAACTTGTTTAAATAAATATTTTATAATTTCAAAAAACTAAAGGAGAAAAAATGCAAGAAATCAAACAATTTTTTATCAATATAGAAAGAACAGATATCAATGAGAGTATGGAAAATCTAGTAAGTGAAGATTTTATCGATAGTATCGATATCATGGCTTTGGTTGCCGAAATAGAAAAATTTTATAAAAAACCCTTAAAAGCAGAATTTATCACACCTGAAAATTTTGAAAGCTTTGAAAATATCAAAAAAATGCTTGAAACTGCAATGAAAGACTAATCTTTCCTTGCAAGTTCAAGCTGTTCTTTTAAAGAACTGATGATTTCATTTTTAGAAACAATAATTTGTGCTATAAAATCCGCCACATCATCCCAGTCTTTGCTTAGTGTATGAGTTAAAGTATAGTTTTGTTCGTATTCTTCCCAATTTACAGGAGCAAAAAGAGAATTTTTATGCGGGAAATATTTGTTTTTTACCCATTCAAGTGAAGAAGCAAAATAATCCACATAAGCCTTAGCGATATCTTTTTGCACTGCAAATTTTAATCTTTTTTCTTTACTGCCTTCAAATTTTCTTCTTGCCATAAAAAGCAAAGAATTAAGATTATCCTGCTTTAAATCTTTTTGATTTAATCTTGACATAAGCTCCATTCCTAAAAGATTAAAACTTTCATTTTTGGTTTGTTTTAAAACAAAACTCTCATCCCATTCAAGTCCTAAATGATAAACAAAATCCTTAAGCAAAGTCCCTCCTACATAATCCTCCCTTAGAAGTCTTACTATCAAATTTTCTTCTCCAAATACCTCAGCATGAGTTTTGCAAATCCATTCATAGTCAAAAATATATTTTCTAGGATGATCTTGCGGAGCAAAATCAGCAGAATAATACCCCATATTGTTTTTATGATCTTGAGAACAATGTGAGTTTAAATAACCCAAAGTATCTCTAAAATACACAATAATATAAATTTGAGTAAAACCTAACTCTCTCATAATCTTTTCTAAAATTTCTACATGTTTTTTGGTAGAAAAATCCCAAACTATACCCTCAGCTGAAAAAATAAATTTTTTATCTTTATGTAAAGCACTTTCACTTTTAAAATTTTCTATAGTTCTAAGAAGTCTTTCATTTGTGATATGACTTAAAACACTCTCTTTTTTTAAAATATCTTCTTTTTGAACCAATTCTAAAACCATATCCACCAAAGCCCAATGCCTATTTGCCACTCTAAGACTTTTTGGATAAATATAAGCTTTTTGCAAAAGCTTTTCTTCGTTTTGCATTAAGAAGCCTTGTTTTTCTTGATTTCCTGTATTAGTAGTTCCTATATGTAAATATGCTGTCATTTTATATCCTTTCTTTACAAAAAATTATACTCCGTTTGTGCTTAATTTTAAGCATTCATAAGTTACAATTTATCTATTAAATACTAGAAAGAAGCAAAAATGAATTTAAAATTAAACTCACACAATATTAAGGCTATTAGTATAGTTTTACCCAAAAATCCACATACCTTAGAAAAAGAATTACAAGAATGCAATTTAAACCAGAAAAAATACGAACTTTTAAAGCAAAATACCGGTATAAATCATCATTTCATAAGCCCTAATAATATCTATGCAAGTGATTTAGCAAGCAAAGCACTAGAAAAGCTTTTTAGAGAAAATTTGCTTTTAAAAGATGAGCTTGATGTACTTTTAGTTTATAGTTTTTCACCAGATTTTCTAGCCCCTGCACTTTCAAGTTTAATCCATAAAAATCTTGGTTTAAGTGAAAAAACTCTGTGTTTTGATAATATTGCTTTTTGCCCAGGATTTTTACAAGGCCTAATGCAAGCTTTTTCTTTACTAGATAATGAAAATATCAAAAAAATAGCTTTCATTTGCGTAAGTGTAAAAAGTAAAAAAATACCCAAAAAAGATAAAATCACCTACCTTAGTAATAGCGACAGTGCTAGTGTTATTTTGCTTGAAAAATCTAATACAAAAGAAAAAGCTTTTTTCTCGCAAAAAATCTTTTCCAAATTAGCCACAGAAGAAACTTTTCCTCTAACATGCTTTAAAAAAGCAAATGATTTTATCGATATGGACAAAAATCTCACATTTTCTCACTTAAATGAAAATTTTCCTCGATTTTTTGATGATTTTTTTGATAATTTTAAACTTGATAAAAGCAAAATAGGCGAATTTTTCTTTGGAAGTGCAAATAATTTTATAAAAACTAAATTATTAGAACTCTTAAATTTCAAAGAAATTAAAAATGATGAAACTTTAAAAAATTATGGCGATGTTACGATAAATAAATTAGCCTTTGATTTGGCAAACTATGAATGGAGGAAGGGGGGGGCATAAAACAAGTTTTTATGGCTAGTTTTGGCACAGGAATTACCTTTAATGCCATGAGTTTGAAAATTGATTTTAGCAAAATTAAAAACTTTATCGAAATTATTGATTTTAATACTTGAAAAAATATACTATGTTTCAAGCGTAGATTTTATTTAAGCATAGGCTAAAACAATGCGGTGGAAAAATTAGAGTTATTTATCAACTCAAGCAACTCATTTGCCATCTTCAACAGAAAATTATTTTAAAGTCTTTTTCTATTATTGGTAGCACCTTTTTCACCAAGAGAAATTAACCACTTAAACAAATCATTATACAAAAATATTTCACTTTTTTTAAAAAAATCATAAATTTAATTTTTATATTAGGCAAGGAAATATCCATCTACAAAGCCCCTCCCTAGCAATCCTTTCTTAACTTTACTAACGATAATCTTAAACAATTTCAAGCTCAAATTTATCATCTTTATCTTTAAAAATAAATTGCTTGTCTTTGCAAGGATAAGTGATAGAATTTTTACTCATATCAAATTTTCTTCCTTGTAGTTTTTCAAGCATCAAAGGAAGTTCTTTTCTAAATAAAGCCCTATCGGTCATTCTAAGACCGTGCTCTAGACTTTTTATAAATCTACCATCTATATCATTTTCATCTTTTACCAAATACAAAGTCGCATCATATCCTAATTCTTTATAGCACTCATAGAGCTCTATTTTATTTTGCACTGGAGCGCCCATATCTTGCATGCTGTGATAGCTTATAAAGATAGTATTATTGTTCATACTTGCTTGAATTTTGAGATGATTTGAGTTTAAAACAGCTCTAATTAAATAATTTTCATCACCAAAATAATAAGAAGAATTTATATTTCTAGTCCAATATTTTTGCACAAAACAATAAATTCTATTATTATCTCCTTCAAAAACAAATTCTCCTTGATTCATATCTCTTCCCAAAATATGTGCTAAAAATGGCAAGCAAACTCCCGAATTATCAATCACGCCATCCACATACCAAGGAGCTATTTTTGCTATGAGCAAGGCTAAGTATCCTCCATAAGACCCCCCCCCATAAATTTTTGGTAAATCTGCAAATTTTGGAAAGCGTTTAACTAAATCTTTTAAAGCATTGATATGATCAATAGCTGCCATAATGCCATAGTTTTGATAATCTCCATTGGGTGGGATAAAATCACAAAAAAGCTCTATTTTCTGACTTTTGTCAACAAGACCTGCTTGTTTAATTTCTCCAGCTCTTTGCTCGATAAAAGGGATAATTTGTTCAAAATTATCTTTATTAACCGATAAATGTCCCAAATTAATATTTTTTAAAATGCCATTTACACGCTCTAAATCATCTTGATTGGGAATAAGCTTTGGATTATACTTTTGATCAATACTTTGTCTTGCACAAAAACAATGATAAAAAACATGTACCACTACAACATCAAAATTTTTAGCGATATATTCTCTATCAAAATCTAAAAAAGAAATATTTGCATTGGCTCCAAAGCCACCCACTATAAAAACTATAGCTTTAATCTCTTTTTCATCATCATAGCTAATGCGGTATTCAAGTTTGCTAGTTCTTTTTATATTTAATTCTACATCATCACAAGAATCAATTTCAAAGGTTTGGTTTATAAGCAATTTTAAGCCTTTTATTGTATTTTAAAGACAATTATACTTAAATTTTAGTAAAATAAAACACAAAAATAAGGCTTAACTATGAAAAATCTTTGCATAATCCCTGCTCGTGGTGGATCAAAAAGAATTCCTAGAAAAAATATCATTGATTTTCTAGGTAAACCTTTAATCTCTTATAGCATAGAAAATGCTTTAAATTCAGGTATTTTTGATGAAGTGGTGCTTTCAAGCGATGATGAAGAAATCATAGAAGTAGCCTTAAAATACGGTGCAAAAGCTCCTTTTGTGCGTGATAAAAATTTAAGCGATGATTATGCTTCAAGCACTGCTGTAGTGCAAAATGCCATAGAAATTTTACAAAGCCAAAATCAAATTTATGATCATGTCTGCTGCCTTTATGCTACTGCTCCGCTTTTAAATAAAAACATTTTAAAACAAGCCTATGAAAAATTTATACAAAATCAAAGCAAGTTTTTATTTGCTGCTACTGAGTTTGAGTATCCTATACAAAGGGCATTTTATCTAAATGAAAACAATCAAGTTTATATGTTTGATGAAAAACATTATAAAAGTCGTTCACAAGATCTAACAAAAGCTTATCATGATGCAGGAGCTTTTTATTTTGGTACAAGCAAAGCTTGGCTTGAAGAAGATTTTATATTTAAACCTCATTCTAGTGTATTTGTATTGCCAAGAAATTTAGTTTGCGATATAGACACCATACAAGATTTGGAATTTGCAAAAATACTTTATAAGGTAAATCATGAAAGTGCTTTTTAGAAGCGATAGCTCCAGTCAAATAGGCTTTGGACACATTAAACGCGATCTAGTCTTAGCTAAACAATATAGCGATGTAAGTTTTGCTTGCTTGCCTTTAGAAGGCTCCTTGATCGATGAAATTCCTTATCCTGTTTATGAGCTTAGTAGCGAAAGTATCTACGAGCTTATCAATCTCATCAAAGAAGAAAAATTTGAACTTCTTATCATTGATCACTATGGCATCAGCGTAGATGATGAAAAACTGATCAAGCTTGAAACAGGGGTGAAAATTCTAAGCTTTGATGATGAAATAAAGCCTCATCATTGTGATATTTTACTCAATGTCAATGCCTATGCAAAAGCAAGTGATTATGAAGGTTTAGTGCCTTTTAAATGCGAAGTAAGATGTGGTTTTTCTTATGCTTTAATCAGGGAAGAATTTTATCAAGAGGCCAAAGAAAATAGAGAAAAAAAATATGATTTTTTCATTTGCATGGGTGGAACTGATATAAAAAACCTTTCTTTACAAATTGCTAGCGAATTACCTAAAACAAAAATCATCAGCATTGCAACCAGCTCTTCTAATCCTAATCTTAAAAAATTGCAAAAATTTGCAAAATTACATAACAATATTAGATTATTTATCGATCATGAAAATATTGCAAAATTGATGAATGAAAGCAATAAACTCATCATTAGTGCAAGTTCTTTAGTCAATGAAGCCTTGCTTTTAAAGGCAAATTTCAAAGCTATTTGTTATGTTAAAAATCAAAAATCTACAGCAACTTGGCTTGCTAAAAAAGGCTATGAAGTGGAGTATAAACTTTGAATAACCAAAATATAATCATTGTAACCTTAAAAAAATGGAATATAAAAAATTTTAATAAAATTCGTGAAATTTTGCCTGCATATAACTTCATTTTAATTAAAACAAAAGAAGATTTAAATGTAAACTATATACAAAAAATCAATCCAAAATATATCTTTTTTCCACATTGGTCTTTCATTATTCCTGATGAAATTTATCAAAATTATGCATGTATAGTTTTTCACATGAGTGATTTACCTTTTGGTAGGGGTGGCTCTCCTTTGCAAAATTTAATTTTACAAAATATTAAAAAAACAAAAATTTCTGCTTTAAAAGTGTGTAAAGATTTAGATGCAGGCGATATTTATCTTAAATGTAAATTAGATATCTCCAAAGATAGTGCCCAAAAAATTTATAAAAAAGCTTCAAAAATTATTTTTTTCAAAATGATTCCTTATATTTTAAAAAACAATCCAAAACCCATTCCTCAAAATGGCAAGCCAACCTTTTTTAAAAGAAGAACACCTGATCAAAGCTGTTTAAATTCTTTGGAAAATCCAAATTTAGAAAAAATATTTGATTTTATAAGAATACTGGATGCACCAAGTTATCCTAAAGCTTTTTTAGAGCTTAAAAATTTAAAAATTGAATTTAAAAAAGTTAAAAATAAAAAAAACCACCTTAAAGGAGAATTTAAAATTTATGAAAAAAATTCTAATCATAGCCGCACACCCAGACGATGAAGTCTTAGGCTGTTTTGGAACAGTTTCAAAATTTATTAAAGAAGGTTACGAAGCTTATACTTTAATACTTGGAGAAGGTAAAACAAGTCGCGTTGCAAATAAAAATGAAATCAAACATAAAGAATTTGAAATTTTAGAAAACGAAGCTTTAAAAGCCAATCAAAGCATAGGTATTAAAGAGCTTTTTAGAGAAAAATTTCCCGATAATCGTTTCGATAGCGTACCTTTGCTTGATATTATTAAAAGTATAGAAAAAATCAAAAATATACTTAAACCTGATATTATCTTTACTCATTATGCTAAAGATTTAAATATCGATCATCAAATTACCTTCAAAGCTGTTTTAACCGCAACTCGTCCTTTGATTAATGAGAATGTAAGAGAAATTTATAGTTTTGAAGTACTTTCATCTACAGAATGGAATTATCCTACAAGCTTTAGTCCTAATGTATTTTTTGATATTAGTGATACTTTAGAAGATAAAATCAAAGCCATGTCTTATTATCAATCAGAACTTTGCGAATTTCCACATCCAAGAAGCTTAGATGGTATCAAACTTCAAGCACAATATCATGGTTTAAGGGTGGGATTAAAAAATGCTGAAGCTTTTAAGCTAATTAGAGGTATAAAATGATTATTTATAAAGATTTTATCACGCTAAATTTAGATAAACTAAAACTTGTTTGGCAATGGCGCAATGATGAAAGCGTTGGTCAATTTATGCTAAACAAATCAATCAAATTCGAAGAACATCTAAATTTTATAGAACAGTTAAAAACAAGTAAAGATAAAAAATATTTTTTACTTTTTAAAGAAAATCAAGCCTTTGGTGTAATTTATTTTAATAATATCACAAATCAAACTTGCGAATTTGGACTTTACGCAAAACCTAATTTAAAAGGCGTAGGACAAATTTTAATGAATGAAATTATAAAATACGCTTTTGAAAACTTAAAAGTAAATACTCTTAAAGCTTATGTTTTCAAAGACAATCGTAAAGCTTTAAAATTATATCAACAAAATCATTTTACTATTTATGATGAAGATAAAGATTTTTACCATATTTGCCTAAAGCAATCTGACTGCAAAGCCTTGCCTAGCTAATTCTTCTTTTACATCTTTAGGGGTATACTTAGAAAAATGAAAAATATAAGCACCCGCTAAAGCATCAGCACCTAAATTTAAAGCCTCAACTCCATCACTTGGATTGCTAAGTCCTCCATTGATAATAAGAGGAATTTTAAGTTTATTTTGAAAGATCTTTAAAAGTTCTAAATCATAACCCTTTGCCCTTCCTTCAAAATCCACAGAAGTTAAAAGAAGCTCTCCAGCTCCTTTGTTTTCATATTCTAAAGCAAGTTCTAAAGGACTTTTTTCGAGTAAATTTCCCCTGTCATAAACACAAAATTGCCCTCCTTTTCTTTTAACATCTATAGAACAAACTATACATTGAGAACCAAAACGATTAGCCGCTTTACTTATAAAATCCATATCTTCTAAGGCCTTAGAATTGATAGAAATTTTATCCGCACCTAAATTTAAAATCTTTTGTATATCTTCAAGGGTTTTTATCCCGCCACCTATAGTTAAAGGCATAAAACATTCTTTAGCAAGATCTTCTATACTTTCAAAATCTATTTCTCCACTTTTTGAAGCATCTATATCTAAGATAATAAGCTCATCAACATTGCGTGCATTATAAATTCTCATTGTTGAAGTTAAATGCCCTATAGTGCGAAAATCTTTAAATTCTATACTTTTAACAAGTTGTCCGTTTTTTAACAAAACACAAGGGATAATTCTAGTTTTTAACATTTAAAGCCTTATAAAATTTTCTAAAAGTTTTAAGCCTAAATTTTGACTTTTTTCGGGGTGAAATTGTGTAGCAAAAATATGATCTTTTTGTAAAGATGCAACAAATTTATGTCCGTATTGTGCTTTAGCACTTACAAACTCATCTTTGCATTTTACATAAAAAGAATGCACAAAATAAAAATCACTCTTATTATCTATGCCTTGATACAAAGGATCTTGTTTTAAAATTTCAAGCTCATTCCAACCCATATGTGGGATTTTTAAATTTAAATCCTCTTCAAATTTGACTACTTCACCTTCTATAAAACCAAGTCCTTCGCAAACTCCACCTTCATGGCCCCTTTCTAAAAAAAGTTGCATTCCTAAACAAATGCCTAAAATAGGTTTTTTTTGTACTAAAACTTGCTCTTTTAAAGCTTCTATAAAACCAAGTTCTTTTAAATTTTTCATCGCTTCTTTAAAAGATCCCACTCCAGGTAAAAGCAATTTATCTGCTTTTTGCAAATCTTTTGGATTTTTAGCTATGAAATTTATAGCTCCTATTTTTTCAAAAGCCTTTGCAACAGAGTTTAAATTTCCCGCCTTGTAATCAATGAGCGCTATCATTTTAAAACACACTCGTCTTTTCTTACCAAAGAACCATCATAATCTCTTATAAATTTACCATTTTCATCACGTTTAAAAATTTTTTTATTGGTAAAAGAATCTACTATTTTTTGAAATTCTTCCTCGCTAAAACCACTGAATTCAAGGTATTTTTTAATAGCCTTTTTAGGGGGCTTGCCATCGTATTTTTGTACCAAACGCACCCCTTCTTCACGGCTGATATAACCTAAACGAATATCCAAACAAGCATTATCCGTTGCTCTACCAAAGCCGTATTTGCAGTATTTTAAATAATCATGCACATGATTAGAATAACAATCTAAATTTTCAAAATTTTCATAAGTAGTCTCAACAGGATGATCTAGAGTTAAAAAACCATATTTTTTAGAAATTTCAAGAATTTTTTTATAATCCCATTTAAAATAATACCCTAAAAATAGCCCAGTAACCCCTACTCTTTGAAGTTCTTCATCACTTGGATAAGTATATAAAAACAAATCTTTTTCAGTGATACCATTTACCCCAAGCATATCAGAAGCACGATTTCCTAAAAGCCCGCCAAATTCTTCAAGCCACTCTCTGCCTAAAATATTCTTATTTTTACTACTCGCAGGACCGCCATACTCTATCTGCGGACTTTCTCCCCAGATGATCAAAGGCACTCCAAAATTTACCGCTATGCGTGGAACAGAAGTAAAAATTCCCAAATGGTTTTGCCACTCATTATCCCCTGTTCTTATAAAAGCTTCACGGGCAAGTTTTTGATAAACTTTTGGATCACGCTTGATATGGATCAAATCCACGCCAAGATGATTTAAATTGTCTAAATTTTTGCGCCCTATTTTCGTAGGTACGCTAGGCTCAAAACACACACACAAAGGATTAAGTCCAAATTCAAGCATTTTAACCACTTGAAAAGTAGAATCTTTTCCGCCACTTACTCCGATAACACAATCATAAACAGGATGTTTTTTGTATTTTTTTACAAGCTCAAAAAATTCTTTTTCTCTTTCTTGCCAATTAATATTTTGATTTTTAACTTCTTGAGAACGACAAGCATCACAAACACCTTCTTCATCAAAATGTAAATCAGGCTTAGTATCTGGCATCACACATTTTTTACAAAATTTCATAAATTTCCTTTAATTAGTCTTAAATATATATATCGTTATAATTAAATTTTATTTTATAATTTTATATATTTATATTATATAAAAATTAAAAAATGAATGAATTCTATGATTTAAATCCCTATGGCATTTTTTGAATAAAACCAAGCAAAATCATAACAAAGTCGTAATATTTATATAATATAAATATATAAATTGAAGAAATATATAATATAATTATATATCATTTTAGTCAGGAAATTTACCAAAGAAAGAAAAACATGCAAATAGGAAATTTTAACACCGATAAAAAAGTTTTTATCATAGCAGAACTTAGTGCAAATCACGCAGGAAGTCTTGAGATGGCACTTCAAAGCATAAAAGCAGCCAAAAAAGCAGGTGCTGATGCGATAAAAATCCAAACCTACACTCCAGATAGCCTCACGCTAAATAGCGACAAAGAAGATTTTATCATCAAAGGAGGACTTTGGGACAAAAGAAAACTTTATGAGCTTTATGAAAGTGCAAAAACCCCTTATGAATGGCATTCTCAAATCTTTGAAACCGCACAAAATGAAGGCATACTTTGTTTTTCAAGTCCCTTTGCTAAAGAAGATTTGGAATTTCTAAAACGCTTTGATCCTATAGCCTATAAAATCGCTTCTTTTGAAGCTAATGATGAAAATTTCGTGCGTTTAATCGCCAAAGAAAAAAAACCTACTATCGTTTCAACGGGCATTGCTACAGAAGAAGAACTTTTTAAAATCTGTGAAATTTTTAAAGAAGAAAAAAATCCTGATTTAATCTTTTTAAAATGCACTTCGGCCTATCCTACTGCCATAGAAGATATGAATTTAAAAGGCATAGCAAGTTTAAAAGAAAAATTTAATGTTGAAGTGGGACTAAGTGATCATAGCTTTGGTTTTTTAGCCCCTGTTATGGCAGTAGCACTTGGAGCTAGAGTGATAGAAAAGCATTTTATGTTAGATAAAAGCATAGAAAGTGAAGACAGTAAATTTAGTCTTGATTTTGATGAATTTAAAGCTATGGTAGATGCAGTAAGACAAGCTGAAAGTGCTTTAGGCGATGATAAGTTAGACTTAGATGAAAAAGCTCTTAAAAACCGTGTTTTTGCAAGAAGCTTATATGCAAGTAAGGATATCAAAAAAGGTGAAATTTTCAGCGAAGAAAATATAAAATCCGTGCGTCCTTCTTTTGGACTACATCCTAAATTTTATCAAGAACTTTTAGGAAAAAAAGCCAGTAAAGATATAAAATTTGGCGATGCTTTAAAACAAGGAGATTTCCAATGACCTTCACCCCTACTCAAAAAGAACTCTTTAACAAAAACATTGAGGCTTTAAGCAATATTCTTTTAAAAGAAAGTTTAAAAGAAATTAAATCAAGTAAATTTGAACTTATCTTAGGTAAAGATAATCTAGATATCAATTTAAAAGATACAAGTATAAAAAATAATGGGGGGGGGTATAATGAAAATTTACTTTATCAAGATCCCATTAAAGAATTGCAAACTATGCTAAATACTTATAATGATAAATATCTACTTTATCCTGTATTATATTTTTATGGTTTTGGAAATGGAATTTTATTTAAAGCTTTATTGCAAAATAAAAATCATCAA
>NZ_NXBD01000045.1:0-1628 GCF_002383965.1 Campylobacter sp. 110
CTCCTTTTTCTTTTCTAAGTCGTATTTAAGGGCTTTGATTTTGTTTTCATAATGTTCCTTTTGCTGTGCTAATTGAGATTTATAACCGATTTTTTGATGATGATTTAAAGAATTTAGTCTTAGATTTTCATCGCTTAAGCTTTTAAATCTAGCTTTTTCTTGTTCTTGTTCTAGACTTCTAAGCTTTTCTTTCATTTGATAAAAAGCAAAAACTAAAACTTTTTTAGCATTTCTAACACTTTCGCTATTTTTCATATAAGTTAAAAGTAGCGTTGCTTGCTGTTCGTTCAGATAGTAAATCTTTTTATAATTTTTAACATTTTTAGAATTTATAATAAGTTGATTTTCAAACTCTAATATTCCAAATTCTTCCAAATCTGCTTTATAGGTTCTAATTAGCTTTTGAATAGAAATTTCATTATTGTTAGTTAGCTTTGAAATCTTATTTTGTGTGGTAACTAAAGCACCATTGTATTTTACAATTAAATCGTTCATAAAATAATCCTTTTATCTTATTTTCGTTTATTTTTTATGATTATAATCGAATTTAAGATAAAAGTCAATAGTTTTAAACGATTTTTTGAATATTATTTTAAAAAAAGTTCGATTATAGGACGGATTTTAAATCCTGCCTATAAAATCCCTTGCTTTTTTAATTGCTTCTAGTATTTCTTTTTGTTGTTTATTCTCTAGCATAAGAGTTAATGCTACTTCTGCCATTTTTGGAATTTTACCACTAGCCCAAGTATTTATTGTAGAAGCAGGGACATCTAATTGTCTTCCTAATTCAGCTTGAGTAATGTTTAACTCTTTGCAAACCTTTTTAACAATGTTTTCTTTCTCCATTTTATTCCTTTCTTTTATTCTAAAGATATTTTATCTTTTATGTTAAAAATTCTATATAAAATAATTTTATTTTTATCGTTTTTATAATACTCTAAATCTACTAAAAAATTAAATCCATAAGGATTTTTCAAAACTTCTTCGGCTATTTTCTCATCACTAAAACTAACATCAACCGCATAAGGACTTAAAGCATCGCACTTTGCCTTATGTTTTGTTTTATTGTCTATTTTATTTGTAGTTTTATACATCGTTATCAAAGCATTTTCATGTATCTTTTGATATTCAATTTCCTTTTTTTCGCAAATGTAATTAGCATTTTCATAAATAAGCTTAGCTTCATCACTATTTATTCTCAAAAGTTCTTCACCTTTATGATTGATAAAAAAAGTATTTTGATTTATAGTAACGGGTGCAAATATATTTTTTAAATTATTGGCATTATACTTAGTAAAATGCGGATTTTCTTCTATTTCTTCTATACTTTTTGATTTGATATTTTTAAAAGATATGATAAGTTCTATAAATTCATTTAATGCTTGAATAGGTGCAATAATAGGCAAAACTTCTCCTGCTATTTCAAAAACCAAAGAATATATATCACTACCAGTTTCAACTTTTTCTAAAAAAATTTTACTTTGTGTTATACCGTGCTCTTTTGATATAAAACTATCCATTAATTTTTGAAAACTTAACAAAGAATTAGCCATTATCCCAAGTTCTATGTTTTCTTCATGGATAATTTTTATTTTAAAATTAACAATATTTTCTTTCTCTTCTGTCAT
>NZ_NXBD01000046.1:0-417 GCF_002383965.1 Campylobacter sp. 110
AGAAGTGATCTCTTCTAAAGCTGCTGCAGTTTCTTCTAAAGAAGCTGCTTGAGAATTAGAAGATGAAGTAAGGTTTTGAACTGCACTTTGAAGTTTAGAACTTTCACTGGCTAAGTGATTAGCAAAGTCTGAACTTTGTTTTAACATCTTAACGATTTCATCTCCTAAAGCATTAGTAGTTACTTCAACATTACCACTTGCATTATCGAGTTTATTTCTAAAGTCTAAAGACTTATATTCTTCAAAGATCTTATGAATAGCATTCATATCTGATCCTACTCTAGTTTGTAAAACATCTAAAAGTCTATTTAGAACATTTTTAAGTTCTATTAATTGTGGATTTCTAGGATTAGCTGTAATTCTTGCAGTAAGATTACCACTTTCTACTACTCCTACAGTTTCAACACTTTCTTTTAC
>NZ_NXBD01000047.1:0-7040 GCF_002383965.1 Campylobacter sp. 110
CCCCCAACCATAAAACCTCAATAAACACTATAAAATAAACTTGAGTGATTAAAAATCCAACCCAATTATTGAACAAACCCAAGCTACATAATAAAATATAAACTAGACATATAAAGAACAATTGACACATAAAAATAGATTGAATAAATAAACCTATACAAGTAAACATAAAGATTAATTATTGATACAAAAGATTCAATAAATAAAAAGAATAATTGAGATATAAAAACATATAAACTAAATAACTCAAACAACCATTAAATCAACCCAAGCCAATCAACAACCATAGCTAAGCTGACAACCCAACCAATCAATTTAAATATAAAACTACAAATTAAATCAACCCAAACTAATTAAACTTAGATTCAATCTAACCAACTCAAACAAACCAATGAATATAACCTAACTGATTAAATTAAATAAATTAATAAACTAATCAAGCAACGACTGATAAAGTGTTTAACTAAACCAACAAAAGCATAAATCAATTAAACTAATGATTGAATATAAAAATAATAAGTTGTAGATAAGTAAAAGCATTATACAAAGCATTCTAAGCTGATTAAATACAATTAGAACTAAAGCATAAATCAATCCAAGCCAATTAAACATAAACATAAAAGAACAATGAATACAAAAACATATTTAATTAGCATAAAAACAAATTCAATCAATAAAAAAATAATTAATACAATAATAGATTTAATAAACATAAAAAAATAATTAAATATAAAAACAACGATTGACATATAAAAACTAAGATTTTAAATCTATAAGAATAAGATAAAGAAGAATTAACAAGTCCGCAATGAGCTACTTTCCCCCTGCCAGTAAGGCGTAGTATCATCACCCACGATGTGCTTAGCTTCTTGGTTCGGGATGGAGCAAGGCGTTTCCACATCTGTATAATCACGGACATTGTTATTTAAATATTCTTTGAAAGATTTAACTTAAGAATAAAGCTTTTATTTTTTATTCTATTGTTTTATTTTTTTGCTTTTCTTCTATTCTTTTTTATTTTTCTTTTTTTGTTTTTTAATTTTTACTTTTATCTTTTAAATCTTATCTTTCATCTTGTCAATGAATCAAATCTTTACTCTCTTTGATAAGTTTTTATATAGAATACTTAAAAAACAATGTTAAGAGCAAGTTCTAATATAAACCCTACTTGAAAGATTTCTATATCACTTTAAATCAATATTACTATTTAAAGCTTTAGTAAAAACCTTAACAAGGAAGTGATGCTTTATTAAAGATAAGCCAAACGCTCTATTAGTACTGGTCAGCTAAAGGACTTTCATCCATTACACACCCAGCCTATCAAACTAGTAGTCTTCTAGAGAGCTTAGAGAAGATTCATCTTAGAGTTGGCTTCACGCTTAGATGCTTTCAGCGTTTATCCTTTCCAAACTTAGCTACGCTGCGATGCTCTTGGCAGAACAACAGCTACACCAGTGGTTTGTTCAACCCGGTCCTCTCGTACTAGGGTCAAATCTCTTCAATCTTCTTACGCCCACGGCAGATAGGGACCGAACTGTCTCACGACGTTCTGAACCCAGCTCGCGTACCGCTTTAAATGGCGAACAGCCATACCCTTGGGACCTGCTCCAGCCCCAGGATGCGATGAGCCGACATCGAGGTGCCAAACCTCCCCGTCGATGTGAGCTCTTGGGGGAGATCAGCCTGTTATCCCCGGGGTACCTTTTATCCTTTGAGCGATGGCCCTTCCACACAGAACCACCGGATCACTAAGACCGACTTTCGTCTCTGCTTGACTTGTATGTCTTGCAGTTAAGCTGGCTTATACCTTTATACTCTACGAACGATTTCCAACCGTTCTGAGCCAACCTTTGTAAGCCTCCGTTATTATTTGGGAGGCGACCGCCCCAGTCAAACTACCCACCAGACATTGTCCCACTTGAGGATAACTCAAGCTGGTTAGCTACCCAAATAAGAAAGAGTGGTATCTCAACAATGGCTCATATACAACTGGCGTCATATACTCAAAGCCTCCCACCTATCCTGCACATTCTTATCCAAGTAGCAGTGTCAAGCTGTAGTAAAGGTCCACGGGGTCTTTCCGTCTTGCCGCGGGTAGGAGGAATTTTCACCTCCACTACAATTTCACTGGATCCCTCTTTGAGACAGCTCCCATCTCGTTACGCCATTCATGCAGGTCGGTATTTAACCGACAAGGAATTTCGCTACCTTAGGACCGTTATAGTTACGGCCGCCGTTTACTCGGGCTTCGATCAAGAGCTTCGCTAATGCTAACCCCATCAATTAACCTTCGAGCACCGGGCAGGCGTCACACCCTATACATCCTCTTACGAGTTAGCAGAGTGCTGTGTTTTTGGTAAACAGTCGGGAGGGACTCTTTGTTGTAAGTTTCCTTGCTTTCGGAGTAAATCCTAATACAAAGCTAACCACACCTTATACCGAAGATACGGTGCTATTTTGCAGAGTTCCTTAAAGAGAGTTCTTCCACGCGCCTTAGAATACTCATCCCACCCACCTGTGTCGGTTTACGGTACGGGCAACATTAGCTAAACTTAGAAACTTTTCTTGGCTCGACGGCATCAGGGGTTCTTCTATCCATCCGAAGACTTCAAAAAGCCTTTCAGTTCTCGGAGTATTGTTATACGGATTTGCCTGTATAACCTCCTACGACCTTAGACTAGCACTTCCATCCGCTAGCCCCCTTAGCCCTAAGCGTCCTTCCATCGCACACTAATGTTGGTATTGGAATATTAACCAATTTGCCATCGTCTACCCCTTTCGGACTCGACTTAGGACCCGACTAACCCTACGATGACGAGCATCGCGTAGGAAACCTTGGGTTTACGGCGTTAATGATTCTCACATTAATTATCGCTACTCATGCCTGCATGCTCACTTCTATTCGCTCCAGCACTCCTTACCGGTATACCTTCGACGCAAATAGAACGCTCTCCTACCACTTAGTAAACTAAGTCTACAGCTTCGGTACTTACTTTAGCCCCGTTATATTTTCCGCGCAAAATCACTAGACCAGTGAGCTATTACGCTTTCTTTAAAGGATGGCTGCTTCTAAGCCAACCTCCTGGTTGTTTAAGTAACTTCACATCGTTTTCCACTTAAGTAAGATTTAGGGACCTTAGCTGGTAGTCTGGGTTGTTTCCCTCTTGACGACGGATTTTATCACTCGCCGCCTGACTGCTGTGATTACATATAAGGTATTCGGAGTTTGATAGGGTTTGGTACATTGGTGTATGCCCTAGCCCATTCAGTGCTCTACCCCCTTATATTACGACACAACGCTATACCTAAATATATTTCGGAGAGAACCAGCTATCACGAAGTTTGATTGGCCTTTCACCCCTATCCACAAGTCATCCCGGGGCTTTTCAACGCCTATGGGTTCAGTCCTCCACTAGTTCTTACACTAGCTTCAACTTGCTCATGGATAGATCACTTCGTTTCGGGTCTGCAGCATCTGACTAAGCGCCCTATTCAGACTCGCTTTCGCTACGGCTTCGCGTTTGCTTAACCTTGCCAGACACCACAACTCGCAGGCTCATTATGCAAAAGGCAGTCCATCACCCTGTATTGCTACATAGGGCTCTGAATGATTGTAAGCAAATGGTTTCAGGTTCTATTTCACTCTGATCACCTCAGTTCTTTTCACCTTTCCCTCACGGTACTTGTGCACTATCGATCTGGTATTAGTATTTAGGGTTGGATCGTGGTCGACCCAGATTCAGACAGGATTCCTCGTGTCCCGCCCTACTCAGGATACTGCTGGCTAAGGTTTGTTTTTCGCATACGGGACTATCACCCTCTATGGTTATACTTTCCAGAATGTTCTGCTAAACTTACCTCTTGCACATTGCAGTCCTACAACCCCCAGTGCAAGCACTGGGTTTGCCCTCTTGCGCTTTCGCTCGCCGCTACTGACGCAATCTCTATTGATTTCTTTTCCTGAGGGTACTAAGATGTTTCAATTCCCCTCGTTCGCTCCTATATAGGTAATGTATATCTCTATACATTGGGTTGCCCCATTCGGAAATCTACGGATCAAAGCTTCTTGACAGCTCCCCGTAGCTTATCGCAGTCTAGTACGTCCTTCATCGCCTTTACCAGTCAAGGCATCCACCATTCGCTCTTAGTAGCTTACCTTTTTTACCTTCTTTAGCGTCAAGGCAAAGCCTTGACTAAGAAGCAAGCTAAAGGCCTACCCCGCCAACCTAAAAGATATTAGGCTGATAAAGTAAGTTAAAGACTAATAGTCTTTCTTGCTTCTTCTGCTAAGAATATGCATAAAAGTTAGATATAATCTAACTTCTACCTTTTTTATTGATTCTAAAACGCATCACTTCCTTGTTAAAGTTTTTATGATAAGACTTCATTATCTTAAGACGGAAAGCATTCAAACACTTAATATAAAACTAAATGATTTAGTCTCAACTAAGCAGTGAGTTTGAAACTTGTCTTTAATTTATAATCCTTAAATCTAATATTCTCTTTATTATAAAAAATAAAGATAGTTAAAAGATATAAATAAAACCAAAGAAAAGATAATTGAGTTTTATCCTTTAACAAGTCCTGTAAAATTGTTTTTATTAAAACTTGCTTGTGACTCTTAACAATGATAATTATAAAGAACATTTAGGTTTAAAACCTAAAGGAAGTATATATATTAACATAATCATTATAAATATAAATGCATAATGTATATGCTACTTATATCTATTAAAGTATATTCTTTTATAGTTAAAGATAAAAATAAATCTAAGTATAGAGTTTATATTTAATCTATTTTATATACTTGCTTTAGATTTTAAAGCTTCTTTATTCAAATCTTTTTTATGGTGGGCCTAACAAGACTTGAACTTGTGACCTCACCCTTATCAGGGGTGCACTCTAACCAGCTGAGCTATAGGCCCTTAATAAATGGTGGAGAATAGCGGGATCGAACCGCTGACCTCCTGCGTGCAAAGCAGGCGCTCTCCCAGCTGAGCTAATTCCCCATAAATAATTAGCTTTATCATCAATCTTTGAAATCTAAACAAGAATCAATTGAGTTTATATATTGAAGTAATAGTTGTGAGACTTATTACTCTGTACTCTAGAAAGGAGGTGATCCAACCGCAGGTTCTCCTACGGTTACCTTGTTACGACTTCACCCCAGTCGCTGATTCCACTGTGGACGGTAACTAGTTTAGTATTCCGGCTTCGAGTGAAATCAACTCCCATGGTGTGACGGGCGGTGAGTACAAGACCCGGGAACGTATTCACCGTAGCATGGCTGATCTACGATTACTAGCGATTCCGGCTTCATGCTCTCGAGTTGCAGAGAACAATCCGAACTGGGACATATTTTATAGATTTGCTCCACCTCGCGGTATTGCGTCTCATTGTATATGCCATTGTAGCACGTGTGTCGCCCTGGGCATAAGGGCCATGATGACTTGACGTCGTCCACACCTTCCTCCTCCTTACGAAGGCAGTCTATTTAGAGTGCTCGGCCGAACCGTTAGCAACTAAATACGTGGGTTGCGCTCGTTGCGGGACTTAACCCAACATCTCACGACACGAGCTGACGACAGCCGTGCAGCACCTGTCTCTAAGTTCTAGCAAGCTAGCACCCTCTTATCTCTAAAAGGTTCTTAGGATATCAAGCCCAGGTAAGGTTCTTCGCGTATCTTCGAATTAAACCACATGCTCCACCGCTTGTGCGGGTCCCCGTCTATTCCTTTGAGTTTTAATCTTGCGACCGTACTCCCCAGGCGGTACACTTAATGCGTTAGCTGCATTACTGAGATGACTAGCACCCCAACAACTAGTGTACATCGTTTAGGGCGTGGACTACCAGGGTATCTAATCCTGTTTGCTCCCCACGCTTTCGCGCCTTAGCGTCAGTTGAGTTCCAGCAGATCGCCTTCGCAATGGGTATTCTTGGTGATATCTACGGATTTTACCCCTACACCACCAATTCCATCTGCCTCTCCCTCACTCTAGACTATCAGTTTCCCAAGCAGTTTAATGGTTAAGCCATTAGATTTCACAAGAGACTTGATAATCCGCCTACGCGCCCTTTACGCCCAGTGATTCCGAGTAACGCTTGCACCCTCCGTATTACCGCGGCTGCTGGCACGGAGTTAGCCGGTGCTTATTCCTTAGGTACCGTCAGAATTCTTCCCTAAGAAAAGGAGTTTACGCTCCGAAAAGTGTCATCCTCCACGCGGCGTTGCTGCGTCAGGGTTTCCCCCATTGCGCAATATTCCCTACTGCTGCCTCCCGTAGGAGTCTGGACCGTGTCTCAGTTCCAGTGTGACTGATCATCCTCTCAGACCAGTTAAGCGTCATAGCCTTGGTAAGCCATTACCTTACCAACTAGCTGATACTATATAGTCTCATCCTACACCGAAAAACTTTCCCTACTCAACTTGTGTTAAGCAGGAGTATAGAGTATTAGCAGTCGTTTCCAACTGTTGTCCTCTTGTGTAGGGCAGATTAACTATACCTTACTCACCCGTGCGCCACTAATCCACTTCTAGCAAGCTAGAAGCTTCATCGTTCGACTTGCATGTATTAGGCACGCCGCCAGCGTTCACTCTGAGCCAGGATCAAACTCTCCATAAAAATTATAGATAGTTTAATCTTTTTCTTCAAAGAAAAAGTTATGAAAGATTAAAAGAAAAACTTTTAATCTTTTTAATTATTAGATTGAATAGATTTTACATAATTACTTATGCCTAAATCTTTCTGGCTCAATCGATCACTTATTTAGATTTCAAAGATTGACTAATAAGATTTGAATAACAATACTAAGTTAAAAGAACAAAACAAAAAATCATTTATTATATGTAAATAAAGTTTAGTAATAATAAAGTTTTATAAACTTAAATTGCTTTAACTAGGATTAAAGATTAATTTAAAACTAGAAACATAGTGTTTATAAAATCTTAATTTAACTTTAGTTAACTTTAGACTATAATTTAAAGATCTTAAGTCCTTTTCTGAAAAAGGAAATGAAAGTATAACCAATTAAGCTTAAA
>NZ_NXBD01000048.1:0-65808 GCF_002383965.1 Campylobacter sp. 110
GTTTATTAATTTATTTAATTTAATCAGTTAGGTTATATTCATTGGTTTGTTTGAGTTGGTTAGATTGAATCTAAGTTTAATTAGTTTGGGTTGATTTAATTTGTAGTTTTATATTTAAATTGATTGGTTGGGTTGTCAGCTTAGCTATGGTTGTTGATTGGCTTGGGTTGATTTAATGGTTGTTTGAGTTATTTAGTTTATATGTTTTTATATCTCAATTATTCTTTTTATTTATTGAATCTTTTGTATCAATAATTAATCTTTATGTTTACTTGTATAGGTTTATTTATTCAATCTATTTTTATGTGTCAATTGTTCTTTATATGTCTAGTTTATATTTTATTATGTAGCTTGGGTTTGTTCAATAATTGGGTTGGATTTTTAATCACTCAAGTTTATTTTATAGTGTTTATTGAGGTTTTATGGTTGGGGGGGGGGTGTTATGATGAAATAAATATTGCTGTAAATACATGCAAAGGTTTAGTGTTGTTTAAAAAAAGATTACTTGCTTTAAATTTATCTTTTTTTATTCAATAAAACTCTCACTTCTTAAGTGAGAGATGAATTGCTTACAGTGTTAGTTGTATGGCTTTAGTTGGGTATTTGACATAATCAGTAATTTTTTATAGAATACCTATGCGGAATAATGCTAGAAACTCTTAAAAAATATGTAGAAAATCAAGGCATAGAAGATAATTACCCTAAGAAAAAATATATAACCAAAAAGAAAAAAAGCCCTAATGGAGCAAAGCAATGCAAATAACCAAAGGTTTTAAATATAGAATTCTACCTAAACAAAGAACAATAAAAGCTTATTAATCATCAATGTTTCATCTATACCAAGCTTATAATATTTGTTTAAATTTACAGCAAGAGCAGTGGGATAAAAATAAGAATTTAGATAAAAAAATAGGAGTTATTTAAAGGCAAGTAAGATAGATAATCAATAAAACTAGCCTTAAAAGCAAGAGAATTAAGCTATAAAAGTGTTGTAACCCAACAATCAAGGATTAATCTTCTTGTGCCTTAGAGCAAGCAATTAGAGATAGAAACAAAGGCTTTCCCAAATTTAAAAACTCTAAATTTGCAAAGTAAAGCTTTAATTGGAATAATCAAGCCTGCAAAATTAAAGATAGTGATACTACTAAGTTTAAGATATTTAGACTTATGAATACATTTTTTAAAATGCGTTATCACAGAGATTTACCAAATACTTATAAGTTTAATCAAATCACTATTATCAAAAATCACAATAAATACTATTTAGCTTTTAGTATCATTTATGATGAATCAAATGTTTCTTTGATATCTAGCAAAGCTTTAGATATTAAAAAAGCAGTTGACATTGATTTAAATATCAATGAGATTACCTTAAGCAGTGGAGAGTTAATAGCTACCAACTCAAAGCTACTTAGTAGAGCTAAATATGATTTAGCATTTAAAAGATTACAAAGAAAACAAAGCAGGAGAATATTAAAAACAAAAAAGGAGAAAACAAAGTTAAGCCATAATTTCAAAAAAACACAATTAAAATTAAATAAAATCTATGAAAAAAGTTCAAATATCAAAAAGGATAGTTATCACAAGATAACTTCAAAACTCATACAAGAATTTGACTTGCTAGCAGTTGAAGATTTGCAAATTAAGAATATGTCTAAAAGAGCTAAATTAAAGAATATAAAAGCTAAAAGTGGTTTAAATAAATCTATTCTTAATACTTCATTCTATCAATTCTCTCAATATCTAGAGTATAAAGCAAAGCATAATGGCAAATTCTTTATAAAAGTCAATCCACAATATACAAGCAAAACTTGTAGTGTATGTGGAAATATCAAAAAAAAAAAAAAATCTTATGTTTAAAGATAGAGTGTATCTTTGTGAAAAATGTGGCAACACTTTACATAGAGATATTAATGCTGCAAATAATATCTTAAAGCGTGGATTAAAGTCGTTTGGGTTAGGAATTAGCCTTGAGGACTATAAACTCAAAGCCTTTCGAATTAGCTAATACTAGTTAGCTTTAGCTAGGAAGCTTCTACTTCTAAGCGTTAGCAAAGCGGGAGTGATTTGCATTAAAAATAGAGTATATTGTGAAAGACTTAGCTTAATTTATATACCAATGGTATTTTTATATGAAAAGTTTTTTCATATTGTGGAAATTTTTTAGAAGCTATGCGTATAGTTTCTAAAGCACTTTTATTTAGAAAATCATATTTTGAAGGCTTAAGTATTTTTAAATTTTCTAATTTCTTTTCTTTTGTCCAGGTAAATTCTACAAGAACCTCCCCGCTCATACGCATTTTTCTAGCTTGTCTAGGGTAGATTAGGGCTTCATCGATTGCTGATTTTATTTCTTTTAAAAATTCACTATTGCTAGTTAAAGATACGCTTTGGTAAGAGCTGGCTTGTGGAGTTTGTTGCTGCATGTTTGTATCTTTTTTGGGTTGACTTATTGCCTTTGCATTTGCTGGAGGGATTATTTTTTTAGGTTTAGCAATAGGTTTTTCCTTTCTCGGTTTTATTTTTTTTATTTCTTGCACAGGTTCTTTGGGTTGCACATTCGAAGACTCTTGTATAGTTTGTGTGGGTTGTGTCGGTTTCATATCGGAGGAATTTTGTACAAAATGTTTGATTGCCATATTAAATTTATTTTCTTTAATAGTTTCATTGGGTTGTATGTGTAAAAAATCTTTAGAATAAAGAAAAACAAAAAATAAAGGTGTAAAAACAAATAAAGTGATAAAAGAAGATTGGTTTTTATGATTGCTTATAAATGTTTTCATCTTTTACTCCGTTATGATTTTATTTTTTGATTTAAATATCTTTATTTCTTAAACACATTCTATGGTAAATTGTTTAAAAAGATAAATTTTGAAACAAATTTCACAGAGAAAAATAACAATCAAATAATCAAGCTTGTATCTAAAAGATATTTAATTTTTGCTATTTACTTCTCTAAAAAAACTTATATTTTTAAGAATTATAGCAAGAAAAAATAAATTTTTAATTAATACTAATTATCACAATTGATACAAAATTTATCTTAAATTAATAATTATTATCATAATATTCTGATTTCTAATTAATATTTAACAAAAGGAGAAAAATGAAGAAATTATGTCTATCGGTTTGTGCCATTGGCCTTTTGGCTTCTAATGCTATATCGCAAAATGTAGAGCTAGACAGTTCGATCATTAGTGCTTCTGGATTTGCTCAAGATATTAAAGAAGCTCCTGCTACTATCAATGTTATTAGTAAAAAAGAATTACAAAGTAAGCCTTATAGAGATGTTGCAGAGGCTATCGCAGATATCCCAGGCGTTGATTTATATGCTAGCAAGGGAAAAACAGGTTCTTATAATATCACTATGAGGGGTATTACTGGATATACTTTGGTTTTGATTGATGGGCGTCGTCAGGGTATTGGCGGAGAGGTGGGCCCTAATGGTTTTAATGAAATTTCAAATTCTTTCTTACCTCCGATTTCTAGTATAGAAAGGATAGAAGTTATAAAAGGTCCTATGAGTACTTTATATGGCTCTGAAGCTTTAGGCGGGGTGGTAAATATCATTACCAAAAAAGTAAGTGATAAATGGGAAACTTCTGTAAGTTTGGATGCTCTTTTAAATGAAAATAAAGATTGGGGTAATACTTATGGAACGAGTATTTATTCTAGTGGTCCTTTGATGAATGACAAATTGGGTCTAACACTTCGATTTAGAGAATTTTACAGACAGCAATCTAATGTTGAATTTACAAATGGAAGTGGACAAAGAGTTCAAGGGGATCAAGCTCAAAGTCCTACAAAGGCAAATAATTTCAACATAGGAACAAGAATTAGTTATTTAGCTAATGATTATAATACTTTTATATTTGATATAGATTTTTCAAGAAATCATTACGATAATAAACAAGGTCAATTAGGAACTATTACAAGTCCAGGTAGAACACCAGGTAGCTTAACGGGTGGTTATGCAGATATTATGGAAGTTGATAAATTTGTGACTTATTTAAGTCATGAGGGTGTTTATGAAAACTTTTCTATCACTTCTGGTTTACAATACAATAGGGTAAGCAATAACGGACGCGAAGTTGTAGGACAAAAAACGCAGCCATTTTTAGGACAAAATAGGGATATAGTCGCAGAAGATATTATCTTAGATACTAAGTCTGTCATTCCTTTAGGACAAAGTCATATTTTAAGCGTAGGCGGTGAGTATAGACTTGAAAAAATGCAAGATAAAATAGCTAATCCGACCAATTTTGATCAGTATTTATTAGCAATTTTTGCAGAGGATGAGTATAGTATAAAAGATGATTTAAGACTTACTTTTGGAGCAAGATACAATCATCATGAAATTTTTGGAAACAATGTTTCGCCAAGAGCTTATCTAGTTTATAATCCTACTGATGAACTTACTTTAAAAGGCGGTGTATCTACGGGTTTTAGGACTCCTTATGCAAATCGTTTGATAAATGGAGCTTATAATTATAGTGGTCAAGGTAGATTTCCTATATATGGAAATCCTGATTTAAAAGAAGAGACATCTTTAAATTATGAAATAGCAGCTATTTATAATAATGATTTGTTTTATGTTTCTGCGACAGGTTTTTTAACAAATTTTAAAGATAAAATTTCAACCCAAAGATATAATAAAGACAATATGATTCCAGGAATTGGTGCTTGTAATGCTGATAGATGTTTTAGAGCGATCAATCATGGTAAGGTTGAGTACAAAGGTGTAGAGCTTGGAGCAGGGATAAGTCCTCTTGATAATTTAAATGTAAATTTTGCTTATACCTATCTTGATACTGAGGTTAAAGAAGCACAAGATAAAACCGCGATAGGCAAACCTGAACAAGATAGTTTAAAACACAATATCATGTTAAAAACTGAATACAGCTTTTACAATAAATTCACCCCTTGGATAAAAGGCGAATGGCAAATAGATCGCTATATGGGTGATACGAACATCAATAGAGAGTATTATAAAGATATCTTTTTAGCTTCCATGGGTGTACGTTATGATATCAATAAGCAATGGAGTATCAATGCAGCTATTTATAATCTTTTTAACAAAAGTTTTACAGATGGTTGGGAATCTTATCAAAATAGCGGTGCTCCTACTTGGGTCAATACTTACAATCGTATAGAAGAAGGAAGAAGAATGTATATTTCTATCAATGGTAGCTTTTAAGCTTTGATAGAAGAGCCAAAGAGCTTGCAAAGGCTTCTTTGGTTTTTTTGTTTTTAACACCTTATACTTAAAAAATCCATCATCAAGCCCATTTAAAATTCATTTTTTGTTTTCATCATTTATCACCTTGTTTTTTTAATCATGAAATATATCTTATCCTTATAAAAAAGTAACTAATAAAACTTTAGTCATATAGACTAAATAAAATTAAGTATATTTTTTTATATTTATACTTGACAAAATAACACTCAATGTTGTATAATATATCTAGCAATCAAAAAATAGAGTGCTAGCTTTAAAGGAAAACATGATGAAAAGTCGAGATAAAAAGGATTTGATTTTAGAGTCTATTATCCAAACTTATCTTTTGGATAATGCACCTATTGGTTCTAATGAATTAAATTCAAATCTTTGTATCCCTGCTTCAACTATACGCGTTTATCTTAAAAGACTTAGCGATGAGGGTTTGATCACTCAGCTTCACATAAGCGGTGGCAGAATTCCTACTATTTTAACGATGCAAAATTATTGGCAAAATTTTTGGGAAAAAGAACAAGATAAAAATATCCATATCAAAAATGAAAGCTTTTTAAAAGAGCTAAGCAAGGAATTTGAAATTTATTGTCTTGTTTATGGCGGTAGAAGTTTGGTACTTAAAGAAGTGTTAGATCTTAACGCTAAGTTTATAGTGCTTGATTTTAAAGATGAAGAACTGGTTTTAAAATACGAAAAAGAAGCGTGGAATTTTCTACAAAGTCTTATAGGACTTGATCTTTCTAGTATAGAAAAAATAGCCTTTAAAGTTCATTTTGTAGAGCTTGCAGAAAAGATAGCAAGTCTAAGACAAAATCTGATTTGTTATAGAAGTAATGAAGAAAGAGCTTATCAAATTTATCAAAATGATGAATTTGTTAAGCTCTTAGATTGTGGAGTTCATCGTTATTTTAAAGAAAGTCTTGAATTTGAACCTTTATTTAAAGAAGGTTTTATGGGGCTTAAGGTGGATGCGCAGTTTTTGGGCGAAGATGTAAATATTATCTTAGCAGGTAGTGTTTATACGGATTATAAAAAAATATTACAATATATAAAGGAGGCGGCGTGAGCGAGCAAAAGCAAGAATTTGAAAACGAAAACGCAGAAAATTCCGAACATTTGCAGGATGAGAATTTGCAAAATATCGAAGATGTTGAGCAAAACAAATTGCAAAAAGACTATGATGAATTAAAAGACAAATATATGCGTGCAAACGCTGAATTTGAAAATATTAAAAAAAGAATGGAAAAAGAAAAGCTAAGTGCTATGGCTTATGCAAATGAAAGCTTTGCAAAGGATTTGCTTGATGTTTTAGATGCTTTAGAAGCAGCTATCAATGTCGAATGTCATGATGAAATTAGCTTAAAAATCAAAGAAGGAGTGCAAAACACTTTAGATTTGTTTCTTAAAAAACTTGAAAAGCATGGAGTGGCTCTTATCAAAGAAGAAAAAGAGTTCGATCCAAATTTACATGAAGCGATGTTTCATGTAGATAGTGAAAATCATCAAAGTGGTGAAGTGGTTACCGTGCTTCAAAAAGGTTATAAAATAGCCGATCGCGTGATCCGCCCAACCAAAGTTAGCGTAGCAAAATAAATTTTAATAAAAGGATAAAAAATGAGTAAAGTTATAGGTATAGATTTAGGAACAACCAATTCTTGTGTTGCTGTGTATGAACGCGGCGAGAGTAAAGTAATCCCAAACAAAGAAGGAAAAAACACAACTCCTTCAGTGGTAGCTTTTACAGATAAAGGTGAAGTTTTAGTAGGCGATAGCGCAAAACGTCAAGCAGTAACAAACCCTGAAAAAACTATTTATTCTATCAAAAGAATTATGGGTTTGATGATCAATGAAGATGCGGCTAAAGAAGCTAAAAACAGACTTCCTTATCACATCACCGAAAGAAATGGTGCGTGCGCAATAGAAATCGCAGGTAAAATTTACACTCCACAAGAAATTTCAGCAAAAGTTTTGATGAAATTAAAAGAAGATGCAGAAGCTTTCTTGGGTGAAAGTGTTACTGATGCGGTGATTACTGTGCCTGCTTATTTTAACGATGCACAAAGAAAAGCAACAAAAGAAGCAGGAACGATAGCAGGACTTAATGTACTAAGAATTATCAATGAGCCTACTTCAGCAGCTTTGGCTTATGGACTTGATAAAAAAGATAGTGAAAAAATTGTGGTTTATGATCTAGGTGGGGGAACCTTTGATGTTACCGTGCTTGAAACAGGGGATAATGTAGTAGAAGTTTTAGCAACAGGTGGTAATGCTTTCTTAGGTGGTGATGATTTTGATAATAAACTTATAGATTTTCTAGCTAATGAATTTAAAGATGAAACAGGTATAGATCTTAAAAATGATGTTATGGCTTTACAACGCTTAAAAGAAGCAGCAGAAAATGCTAAAAAAGAGCTAAGTTCAGCTAATGAAACAGAGATTAATTTACCCTTTATCACAGCTGATGCGAGTGGCCCAAAACACTTGGTTAAAAAACTTACTAGAGCTAAATTCGAAGGTATGATTGATTCTTTAGTGGCTGAAACTATCACTAAGATCAATGAAGTGGTAAAAGATGCAGGGCTTGATAAAAATGAAATTAAAGAAATCGTTATGGTAGGGGGTTCTACTCGTGTTCCTTTAGTGCAAGAAGAGGTTAAAAAAGCTTTTGGAAAAGAACTTAACAAATCTGTAAATCCTGATGAAGTTGTGGCTATCGGTGCGGCGATTCAAGGTGCAGTTATAAAAGGTGATGTAAAAGATGTACTTTTACTTGATGTAACTCCACTTTCTTTAGGTATCGAAACTTTAGGCGGTGTGATGACTAAAATCATCGAAAAAGGTACAACTATACCAACCAAAAAAGAGCAAGTTTTCTCAACTGCAGAAGACAATCAAAGTGCTGTAACTATCAATGTTTTACAAGGGGAAAGAGAATTTAGTCGTGATAATAAATCTTTAGGAAATTTCAACCTTGAAGGAATTCCACCAGCACCACGCGGTATGCCACAAATCGAAGTAACTTTTGACATCGATGCAAATGGTATTTTAACTGTTTCTGCAAAAGATAAAGCAACAGGTAAAGCACAAGAGATCAAAATCACAGGTTCAAGTGGACTTAGCGAGGAAGAGATTAATAACATGGTAAAAGATGCTGAACTTCACAAAGAAGAAGACAAAAAACGCAAAGAAGCTGTAGATGCTAGAAATGCAGCTGATAGCTTGGCGCATCAAGTGGAAAAATCTCTAAATGAGCTTGGAGAAAAAGTAGCTGATAGCGATAAAGAAAATATCCAAAAAGCTCTTGATGATTTGCGTGAGACTTTGAAAAATCAAAATGCAAGTAAAGAAGAAATCGAAGCTAAAATGAAAGCTTTAAGCGAGGTTTCTCATAAATTGGCTGAAAATATGTATAAAAAAGATGAGCCAAATGCAGCAAATGATAAAAAGAAAAAAGACGATGATGTAATCGACGCTGAAGTCGAATAAAACTCTCTAAGATCTTTAATCAAGCCTTTTTAAAAGGCTTGAAAATTTTATAAAAATTTTCAAGAGATGATAAAATCTCTAAAATATAATTCTTTAATCAGCTTATTGCCTAATTTTTCATTAATTTTTTTAACCAATTCTCTTTGAAGTTCTAGTTTGAAATTAGAGAATTCAATTTCTTGTATTTCTTTTGCTAGAATGGTTTGAATAATAGTATCTCTAATAACGGGTGAAATTTTTGTAAAATCTTCTAAAGAAATTTCTTTTATTAATTCTAAATCAATGGTGCAGTGTGTATATTTTTGTCTGCCAGCTTGTGGTAAGTTAAGAATAAAAGGATCTAATGAATAAAAATAATTTGTATGAAAGTGTTATATGAAAAATTTTCTTGTCTTATGCTTTTGGAGGGCTTGTTAAGTAAAAAAAGGTAATAAATATAATACAAGATAAAATGCATGCAAATAAAAAAATAATTAATACTTCTAGTGGTTTTAGTATTCTTTTTTTTGACATTTTCTTCTTTTGGAATAAAATGTAAATTGTTTGGATTATTTTTAAAATTAACAATACTTTGTTTAAGTCTTGCTAGATCGTAACGAATAAGATTTGTTACGATATTTAAATCCATGGCTACTATTATGTGCTGCAATATTTCTACTTTTTGAGAGTCTTTTCATATCTTCTTCACAAAAAATTACCATAACTTCAGCATCTGCACTATCTTGGATATTTTTTATCGTTTCTTTAATGTTGATTAGTGACATGAAAATAGCTTTTTGTTTGATTTCATTTTTTAAAGCTTGCATAAGCTCGCCTTTGGTTTGTTTAAATATAAAATCAATTTCTTGAAGTATTTTGTCTAGTTTATATAAATTTTATTTTTACATCATTTTATCCAATATTTGATTTGGACATTTTAACACAAGTAAACCAAAAACTTGTGTAAAATAAAATTAATCTAAAAATTTCTTGGATATAATTTTAATAAACATAAAAAAGGAAAAAATTGAATTTGTCATTTAAAACCTTTGATCTTTCGAGTAAAGAACGCCAAAAAGCTAAAAAAGTGCAGGGTAAAAAATATGAAATTTTTCTTAATGAAAATCCCCAAACACATAATGCTTTTAAAGTGTCTTTTAGGGAAGTTTTGAGGTATTATTATCTTTACCCTAAAAATGCTAAGGCGACTTTTAAACTTCCTTTTTTTAAGCCAAATTTAAAGTATGTTCGTACTCCGCACATCACTTGGCTTGGACATTCATCGCTTTTTGTGAGTTATAAAAACTATAAAATTTTAATCGATCCTATCTTTAACACTCACGCTTCACCTTTTTCTTTTATTAATAAAGCTTTTAAAAATGCACCTGTTTATAATGCCAATGATTTTGATGAAATTTTTGCCGTGATTATCACTCATTCTCATTTTGATCATTTAGATGAAAAAAGCGTGAAAACTTTAAAAGATAAGGCTAAATTTTTTATCGCGCCTTTAAAAGTAGGAAATTATCTAAAAAGTTATGGAGTGAGTGAGAAAAAAATCATAGAGCTTGATTGGTGGAGCGGCATAGAATTTGGTGATTTAAAAATCATTGCAACACCTGCACAGCACAGTTCAAGCAGGGGAGATGGTAAAAACAAAACCCTTTGGGCTTCTTTTGTGATGGAATTTTTAAGTGTAGATAAGAGAGTGTTTTTTAGCGCAGATGGAGGGTATTTTACACATTTTAAAAAAATAGGTGAGTATTTTGGAGATTTTGACTTAGCTTGTCTTGAAAGCGGTCAATTTAATACCGCTTGGCCTTTTTCGCATTCTTTTCCTGATCAAATTTTAAAAGAAGCAAAAGATTTGAATGCAAGAGCTTTAATGCCTATACATTGGGGAAGGTTTTTAGCAGGAACTCATGCGTGGAATGGAGTGGTAGAATTTCTTTATGAGAATTCAAATTTGCCTTTGATTACACCAAAAATGGGCGAAGCTTATGAGGTAGGAAGTGAATTTAGGCAAGATTTTTGGTGGAAAGAAGGATAAGATTAACACAAGTTTATAGTCTGTGTTTTGATTTTTGCTACAATCTTATAAAATTAAAAAGGAGATTTTATGAAAATCACTCAATGGAATAAAGCGGATTTTAGCCCCAAAGAAGTAAAAATCAATGTTTTAATCGATGATGAGCACAGCAAGGAAATTCAAATTTTACTTGCTAAAGATAGCGTGATGAAAGAGCATAAAGCACCCTTTGCTATCCGTGTGCAAGTTTTAAGTGGTAAAATTTGGTTTGAAGTAGAAAATGAGAAATTTGAATTCAATACTTTAGATATGATAAGCTTAGAAGCAAATGTGCCTCATTCTTTAGGAGGATTAGAAGATTCTGTGATAAGACTTAGTTTAAATAAACTAGATAAAGTCCAAAGGGTAAATGCTGTGCTTAAAAAGCCTTGATTTTTTGGTTTTATTTTGAAATTTGGGTTTGAGAAAGTTTAAATTTGGGTCAATTGAATTTTATTTGATTGCCTAACAAAGTTAGTAATTCTAGGTTTTAAACCTAGAATTATTTATAATTTTTAATAAAATTTGCTATTCTTTCTATACCTTTTTTGATAAGTTCATCGCTTGTAGCATAAGAAAGTCTAAAATATCCATCCATGCCAAAACCGATACCTGGAACTACAGCAACTTTTTCTTGTTCTAGTAATTTTTGGCAAAATTTCATAGAATCTTTTTCAATTTTTTGAGTATTTACAAAAAGATAAAAAGCTCCTTCAGGCTTATAGACGCTAATATTTGGAATTTGATGAAGCATATTTAAGGCTAAATCGCGACGCTTTTCAAAAGCTTGACGCATCTTTTCTATATCCTCATCACATTCTCCATTTAAGGCAGGTATGGCAGCGTGCTGAGTGATAGAGCAGATGTTTGAAGTGCTTTGGCCTTGAAGTCTTTTAACAGCTGAAATCAAGGCTTTGTTTTTGCTTGCCATATAGCCAAAACGCCATCCAGGCATAGCACCGCATTTACTAAGTCCGTTAATGGTCACAGTGCGATTTAAAGCATCTTCGCTCACGCTTGCAAAAGCTACAAATTCAAAGCCATCGTAGCGAAGTTTTTCATACATTTCATCACTTAAAACAGTAATTTGCGTTCCTTCTAAAACTTTAGCAATTTGAGTTAATTCTTCTTTAGAATAAATCGATCCCACAGGATTTGAAGGAGAATTTAGCATCAAAACTTTGGTTTTAGCTGTGATAGCTTTTTTTAATTGTTCAGCGGTAATTTTAAAGCCATTTTCTTCTAAGCCTTCTATAAATACAGGTTTTCCACCTGCAAATTTTACCATTTCAGGATAGCTTACCCAGTAAGGACTAGGGATAATCACTTCATCATCTTTTTCTACTAAGCATTCTATACATTCAAAAAGAGAATGCTTTGCCCCTACATTTGTAATAATTTCACTTGTTTCATAGCTAAGATTATTGTCTTTTTTGAGTTTGTTTTGAATAGCTTTTAATACATCAGCAATTCCTGCAACAGCAGTGTATTTACCACAACCCTTTTCTATGGCAGCAATAGCTGCATTTTTGATGGTTTGCGGGGTGTCAAAATCAGGCTCACCTGCGGAGAAGCTGATCACATCTTCACCCTTAGCTTTTAACTCGTTAGCAAGCGCAGTGATTGCTAGAGTGATGGATTCTTCTAAAACTTGTGATCTTTGGGTTAACATCTGTTGTCCTTTTGAAATTTTTGTCTAATTTTAGCAAAAAAACGCACTTATGTAGTGAATTTAATTAAAAATTAATAATGTAAAAATGAACTAATGTGCAAATTCGTTAAAGGTTAAAAAATATAAAATAATATATAAGATTTTTATATATTATTTTATATCTGATAAAGCTTTTTCAAGTTCTGCAATTTTTCTCTCTAACTTTTCGAGCTTATCTTCGCAGTTTGCATCAACAGCCCTTGTATTTTCCTTGTTTTTACGACGCTCTTCTACTATATAAGCAGGAATTCCTACTGCGGTTAAATTTGCTCCTACATCTTTAACAACAACGGCATTGGAGCCTATTTTGGCATTTTCTCCTATGGTGATATTGCCAAGTACTTTTGCGCCTGAGCCTATGATCACTCCTTTTTTTATGGTTGGATGGCGTTTAGTATCTTTTTCAAGGCTTGTTCCACCTAAAGTAACGCCTTGATAAATTAAAACATCATCTTCTATAATTGCTGTTTGACCTATAACCACTCCATTGGCATGATCTATAAAAATACGCCTTCCAAGTTCTGCTCCAGGGTGCAAATCTACCCCAGTTAAGAATTGTGAAATTCCGCTAATCATTCTAGCAATGCGTTTAAAATTTCTTATGTAAAAAAAATGTGCAAAGCGGTAATTTACTACAGCCCATACTCCAGGGTAATTAAAAAAAAGTTCTATACAAGAATTAAAAGCTGGATCTTGTGTCTTTGGCTGAGAAAAATCTTCTTTTATAATACCCCAAAAATTCATCTAAACTCCTATGCTTTTTAAATAACCATTATCATTTAAGAAAAGATAAAGTTCGCCTAAAATATGCTTTTTTTGCTTATCATTTACAAGCTTAGAATTGCTTATGCGTTCATTAAGTATATCCATGATAGCGTGTATATCATAGTCTAAATCTTCTAAGGTATCAAGTATGGATTGCGCTTCTATAATCCCCTCGACTTCATAGCCTTTTTCATTGATGCTTATAATAGCTTCAGTAGGATGAGTAAAAAGATTGTGTTTCATTCCAAGTACTTCTTGATAGGCACCTACAAGAAAAAACCCTAGAAAATAATTTTCTTTTTCTACATCTACATCGTGCAAAAATAAAGGTTTATCTTTAGAGTATGAAATTTCTCCATCGCTATCGCAGGTTATATCCCAAATACTTGCACTTCGTGTCGGTTCTTCATCTAAGCGATCAAGTGGCATGATGGGGAAATTCTGTTCTAAACCCCAAAAATCAGGCATGCTTTGAAAGAGCGAAAAATTTACCAAATACCTTTCTTGCACTTCATCTTGTATGGCAAGTAAATCCGCAGGATTTTGCTTATCGCCTAAAAGCAAGATGGCTTTTTTTGTAATCAAATGAGTTAAAATTTCAGCATTGGAACGATCTTGTAAATCCACATAGCCCAAATCAAAAAGAGTTAAAATACTCTCTAAATGATCTATGCTATCGTGCAAGTATTCTAAAGCATTGGAAGGTTTTATACTTTTATAAAGATCATAAAGCTCATCGATAAGTTTTGGATTTTGTTTTTTAAGTATGAGTTTGTTTTCTGCGTATTCTTGAGAAAAAAGTTCTAATACAGGAGCGATTAAAACAGCGTGATTAGCTGCTACAAAACGTCCACTTTCTATGAAAATATCAGGCTCTAAATCTTTTTTTTGTTCGGCTATGTTTTTTAGGATAAAAATTACATCGTTAGCGTATTCTCTTAGGGTGTAATTTCTACTTTTTTCATTTTTAAATTGTGAGTATTCCACAGCTAAACCGCCGCCAAGATTGATAGCTTTTAGATTTTTAGCTCCCATTTTTCTAAGTTCTGTATAGATATTTCCTGCTTCATTTAAGGCTTTTTTCAAGGGGTGAATTTCGGTAATTTGTGAGCCTAGATGAAAGTGAATCATGGTAAATTGTTCTAAAAGTTTGTTTTCTTTGAGTAAATTTACCGCTTCTATGAGTTCAGTGGATGTAAGTCCAAATTTAGAATTAATTCCACCGCTTTTTGCCCAAATTCCAACTCCAGCAGAATGCAAACGTACACGTAAGCCTATATTTGGTTTAGGTTTAAAGCGTTCTTTAGCTATGTCTATGATAGCTTCAAGTTCATTAAGTCCTTCTATGGTTAAAGTGATATTATGTCCCATTTCAGCTGCGATAAAGCCTATGTTGATAAGTTCTCTATCTTTAAAGCCATTTACGGTAATAGGTGCGCCTTCGTTATTATAAGCCATAGCGAGTAAAAGCTCTGCCTTAGAACCTGCTTCAAGTCCATAGTTATAGTCTTTTCCAAGTTTTACAAGATTTTTTACAAAACCAGGGTATTGATTGACCTTTAAAGGATAAACAGCGTTAAATCCTCCTTTATAGCCAAATTCCTTTCTTGCTTTATTGAAATTTCCGTAAATATTTTCAATTTGTTTTTGGATAAGATGAGGAAATCTTAAAAGTAAAGGCCCCTTGTATCCATCATCTCTTAATTCTTTAACTATATCAATAATAGCAGGTTTTTTCTCGTAATTGATACAAACTTTACCATTTTTGATAATGAAATTTTCATTTCCCCAAATATCAATACCATAATCCATCATAAAACCTTCTTTAAGTCTGAAATTTTAATCATTTTTTCTTCTTTTTTTGCTAAATTTTTATAAAACAAACTTTCATTTTGTGCTTCATTTTCTCCCATGCAAAGAAAAATTTCAGTATTATTTTTATCCGCGTTTTCAAGATGTTTAGCTAGTTTTCTTGCTTCATAGCTTAAAAGCACTTTATATTCTTTTCTTAAATTTGTAGCGATATGCAAAAGTTTTTGGATATAAATTTCATCCATAGCACAAAGATAAATTCCTTCTCTTTGAATCTTTTCTTCTTTTTGTTCTAAAATAGTTATAATTCTTTCTATACCCATGGCAAAACCTATACCATAGCCACTTTTTCCACCTAAATACTCTATAAGTCTATCGTAGCGTCCTCCACCTGCGATAGCAGCCTTTGCTCCTATTTCATCGCTTATAAATTCAAAAGCCGTTTTAGAATAATAATCCAAACCCCTCACAAGTTTTGAATCTAACTCAAATTTAACTCCATTATCCTTTAAAATTTGTTGCAGTGTTTCAAAGTCTTTTTGGCAAGAGGTGCATAAATTATTGATCAAAAGCGGAGCATTTTCAAGCAAATTTTGACAATGCTCATTTTTACAATCTAAGACACGAATAGGATTTAAATTTTTTCTACGCAAACAATCTTCACAAAAACCTTCTTTGGAATCCAAGAATTCAACGAGCCTATCGCGGTATTTTGGCAAGCATTGTGAGCAGCCTAAAGAATTAAGTTGAAGTTTAAAATCAATACCAAGGCGTGAGAAAATTTCTACTAGCATTAAAATAATGCTTGCATCTTCATAAACATTAGGTATGCCAAGGCTTTCAACTCCAAATTGATGAAATTCTCTTAAGCGTCCCTTTTGAGGTCTTTCATAACGAAACATAGAACCATGATAAAACCATCTTTTCACACTAGTGTTTTTATCGAGTTTTTTTTCTATATAGGCACGCACCACCCCAGCAGTTCCTTCAGGACGCATGCAAACATGATTTTCGCCTTTATCGATAAATTCATACATTTCTTTGCCTACTATATCAGAACTTTCTCCTACACTTCTTTTAAAAAGTATGCTTTGCTCTAAATGCGGTGTGTTGATAAAAGTAAAGCCATAGTTTTTAGCTACTTCTTCACAGGTTTTAATCACTTTTTCATAATAATAAGCATCTTTATCTAATAAATCTTTCATTCCTTTTAAAGCGTTAATCATTGTAAAAATTCCTTTATTTGTTGGTGTAATTTTTCTTTACTTCCTTTTGCGTCAAGTGTTAAAATTTCTATAGAAATTTTTTCTTTTAAAAAATGAAGTACTTTTTCGAGTTTATCTTGCACGCTTAAAAAATACTCAATGCCACGTTTTTCTATGCTATCTAGTTCTTTTTGACTGAGGCGTTCTTGGATAAGGCTTGCATCTCCTTTTAAAAAGATAATTTTTTGTGGAAAAAAATTTTCTAAAGCAAAACTATTTAAAGCAAAAAGCAAATCGTTTTCAAAATCTTTGGCATAAGCCATGCCTGAAATAAAACTTCTATCGCTGATAATGAGTTTGTTTTGATTGGTTTTTAAGATTTCCTCACAGTGCTGCGCACGATCAGCTAAAAAAAGCAAAAGCTCGGTTTTTTTATCAAGCTGATAGGGTTTATGAAGCAAAAGCTCTCTTAAATGTGTGCCTAGCTTGGTTCCTCCAGGTTCTGCTGTAAAAACGGCTTCTTTAAAACATTCTTTTAAAAGTGAAATTTGCGTACTTTTACCAACACAATCCACCCCTTCAAAAACTACATACAAGGCAAATCCTTTAAAAAGGGTAAAATTTCTTTAGGGACTAAGGCGCTGACATCTCCTCCATGGGAAGCAATAGATCTAACTATAGAACTTGAGATGAATGCATTTTTTAAATTTGGCATTAGATAAATGGTTTCAATCTCTTCCCAAAGGGCGTGATTAGCATAGCCAATTTGTAGTTCGTATTCAAAATCACTTACTGCTCTAAGTCCTCTTACTATGGTATTTACTTTGAGCTCTTTGGCTAAATCTACAAGGAGATTATCAAAAGTGATAATTTCTACATTGTTTAAATGTGAAGTAGCAAGTTTTGCAAGCTCCTTTCTTTGTTCTAAGCTAAAACAAGGCTTTTTATGCTCGCTATTTGCTATAGCTACAATCACTTTATCAAAGATTTTAAGCGCTCTTTTAATCACATCTAAATGTCCATTTGTAATAGGATCAAAAGTCCCAGGATATAAACAAGTCATTTTTACTCCAAAAATTTTTAAAAATATAACAAATTTAAGCTAAAAATTCTGCCATCTTTCGTATAAATTATGAGAAATTCCTAAAAGATCTAGCCATTTTCCTATGATAAAATTTTCCATTTGTTCTAAATTACTAGCATGAGAATAGCTTGCGATAATAGGAGGGGCGATGATAACTCCCATTTGGCTAAGTTTTAACATATGTTCTAAATTTAAAGTAGAAAAAGGCATTTCACGTACCCCTAAGATGAGTTTTTTTCTTTCTTTTAGGGCTACTGCTGCAGCACGCATTAAAAGAGTGTCTGCAAAACCAGCGTGAATTTTTGCTAAACTTGAAATCGAACAAGGAGCAATGATGGTTTTTTCTATTCCAAAAGATCCACTTGCTACACTTAGACTTAAATTTTTATCATCTAAAAAATGAGTGTATTTAAAATTTTCTTGACAAATTTCTTCTAAATTTGCTTGATTTTCAGTTTTGAAGCTAAGTTTTGCACCTTGGGTTAAAATACAATAAAGTTCGCATTGATTTTCTAAATTTTTTAATAATTTTAAGCCTAAATTGACACTGCTTGAACCAGAAATTCCCAATAAAACTTTCATTGTATAATCATCCTATTTTTACCCACTACGATACCTTGCATAACTTTACCTTCTTTGTTTTTTGCACGAATCCTTTCGCCCATATTTGCACTTTGCAAAGCCACAAGTTCGATTAAAACATCAACATTTGCTTCGCTTAAAACCCCGATTATAGGATCATTTCGGCGTATTAAAGCTGTGGTTTTAAACATATTTGCTCTCAAAATGGTGTTTTTGTTAATATTGCTTTTAGCTACAAGATTATACACATCATCTAAGGTTAAGGCATTTAAAGGAACTTTATCAAAATCAATCAATACGCTTTTATAGTCAAAAGCTCCAAGTTTATCTCCTCTTTTTATAGCGCGTTCGCTTTTTAAAACTTCTAAATTTGCTTGAATGAAATATCTAAAAAATACATTTTTTTGTATATTTTGCGGAGTTTTAAATTCAGCTCTTACGAATCCTTGCGCTTGGTTAAAACGAGCATTGGCTATTCTTATAAATTGATATTGTTCAAAGTCTTTGGGTAGGGTAGTGATTTTTAAATCGATATTTTTGATGATTAAACTTGGAAAATTGTTTTTAAATTCTTTGGCAAGTGCAGTTTTAATCTCTTCTAAATTTGCACCATGACTTAAACCAATAAAAACAAAAAAAATAAAAGATATAATTCTCATTGCTAGCCTAATATGGTATTAATCTTTTATATTTTACCCAATACAAATTTACAAAGCCTTTAAAGGCTTTGCTTGGATTAAAAAGTAGGTATAACAGAGCCTTTGTATTGCTCATTGATGAAATTTTTTATTTTATCACTGGTTAGAATTTCTTTAAGAATTAGACTTTTTTCGTTTTTTTCATTACCTTGTCTTACTGCCAGAACTATAGCATATAAGCTGTCTTTATCCTCTATAAAAATTCCATCTTTTAGAGGATTAAGTCCTGCGCCAAGAGCATAATTTGTCGTAATGACTGCTAAATCTACATCATTTAAAGCTCTTGGAAGTTGTGCGGCTTTTAGCTCTATAAATTTAAGATTTTTAGGATTTTTACTGATATCAATCGGGGTTTTAAGAGTGTTTGAAGTTTTAAATTCGATCAAACCAGCTTTAGCAAGCAAATCCAAAGCTCTACTTTCATTGGTAGCATCATTTGGAATAGCAATTTTAGCACCATTTGGGATATTTTTAATATCTTTAATATCATTAGAATAAATAGCCATAGGAACTAAAACAATAGAACCCAAAGAACTTAATTTTGTGCCTTTGTGAGCGTTAAAATCCTCTAAAAAGGGTTTGTGTTGATATAAATTTGCATCTAAATCTTTTTCATTAAGCGAGATATTAGGTATATTATAATCACTAAATTCTTTTACTTCAAGATTCCAACCTCTTTCTTTAAAAATAGGTTTTGCAAAATTTAAGATTTCAGCATAAGGAGTAGGCGTTGCTCCTATAATGATACTCTTTTCGGCTCCAAAGAGAAAACTTGTTATGCAAAAAACACTCAGTAATATTTTTTTAAATTTCATAAAAACTCCTTAAAATGCAGGGATTAGCACATCTTTATAGTGCTCATCAATAATATTTCTAAATTTATTACTTCTTAAAATTTCATCTATGATTTTAGTTTTTTCATTGTCTTTATCTTCAAAACGAACCACAACATAATTTACATAAGGGCTATTTTTATCTTCTCTAAAGATGGTATCTTTAATCGGATTCAGTCCAGCTCCAAGCGCAAAATTAGAATTAATCACAGCAATATCCACATCATCTAAAGCTCTTGGGAGTTGTGCTGCTTTTAGTTCTATAAATTTAAGATTTTTAGGATTTTTCTTTATATCTAATGGGGTTTTAAGAGTATTTTGATTTAACTCAATCAAGCCAGCTTTTTCTAAAAGCTCCAAAGCTCTACTCTCATTTGTAGCGTCATTAGGTATAGCAACCCTAGCACCTTTTTTAAGATTCTTTAAATCTTTAATTGTTTTGCTATAAATTCCTACTGGTGCGATGACAACAGGCGTTGTTGGGGTTAAATTTGTGCCTTTTTGAGCATTGTATTCTTCTAAAAAGGGTTTGTGCTGATATAAATTTGCGTCAAGTTCTTTTTCTTCTAAGGCTCTATTAGGCAGTATATAATCAGAAAATTCTATTATTTTTAATTCATAACCCTTATCTTTAAAATCATCTTTAACTTTTTCTAGCAAGCTTGCAAAGGGATTTGGTGTAGCTCCTATGGTTATGGTTTTGGCAAATATAGGACTTAAATTCAGTAAGCAAAATAATAAAATAATTTTAAATAATTTCATAAAAAACTCCTTTGGCGATTAAAAAAAGAAGAGTCCCTAAAAAAGGGACAAGGATTAAAATGCAGGTAGAATTGAGCCTTTGTATTTTTCGATGATAAATTGTTTAACTTTCTCACTTTGTAGAGCTTTTGCTAAAGCTTGGATTTTAGGATCATTTTCATTTCCTGTTTTTACTACAAGGATGTTTGCATAAGGGCTTTCTTTATCTTCTATAAATACGCCATCTTGAGCTGGGTTTAGATTTGCAGAAAGTGCATAATTAGAATTAATTACAGCAAAATCAACATCATCTAAAGCTCTTGGAAGTTGCGCAGCTTTAAGCTCTACGAATTTTATCTTTTTTGGATTTGTTGTGATATCAAGTGGAGTTTTAAGAGCTTTTTCTTTAAATTCTACCAAACCTTTTTTTGCAATAATATCTAAAGCTCTGCTTTCATTAGTTGGATCGTTTGGTATAGCTATGGTAACACCCTCTTTAATATCATCTAAACTTTTATATTTTTTAGAATAAACAGCCATAGGTTCAATATGTACATTTGCTACTTTAGTGAGTTTGGTACCTTTGCTTTTGTTAAATTCTTCTAAATAAGGTGTGTGTTGAAAGAAATTCGCATCCACTTCTCCGCTGTCTACAGCCAAATTAGGTAAAACATAGTCTGTAAATTCTTTGATTTCGAGTTTATAACCTTGTTTTTCTAGTTCAGGTTTTACCTGCTCTAATATTTCAACATGAGGAACTGGAGTTGCTGCGATACTGATAGTTTCTGCGGCTGTTAAATTTACAGCCAAACCTAAAAAACTTGCTACGATTAAATTTTTGATATTCATTTTAATTTCCTTATATAGTCATTTTTGTGCTTGCTTTAATCTTAATCACTCTGACTATCAGGAAGAAGCATTATGAGAACTCTTGATAGTCAGACTAGCGCATCTGAGGCATCATCTGTTAATCCTTTTAAAAATTTCTTGGCTTATTCTACTTAAAAAAACTTATATTTAAATTAAAACCGGATTTAATTTTTTATTTTTTAAGGAATTTATAAATAAAACACAGAGCAAGAACGATTAAAATAATTGCTTGCCAAACAAAACTTTCATCGTTGTTTATGTTGATGATTATGCTAATTACAAATAAGGCTATTAAAGTAGCAAGAATGTATAAAGTTTTGCTATTTTTAGCCCAAGTGTAAAATAAATTGCCTAAAATTTGAACCAATTGTACCAATACAAGTAAGATAACTACCGTTTGAATCATGATTTCTTTATTAAAGCGTTCATAACCATAGCGAATCGCTACATCTCCAAGTCCGCCACCACCGACAGTTCCTGCAAGAGCTGAAAAACCTATGGTAAAAATCAAAGTCAAAGTTATACCGCTAATAATATTTGGCAAGGATTCGTTAAAAATCACTTTAAAGATGATTTGAGTATTGCTTGCACCGTAGCTTTTTGCAGCTTCTATAATGCCATGATCTACTTCCTTAAAAGCACTTTCTAACATCTTTGCCAAATAAGGTGCTATACCTATAGCTAAAGGAACTATGGCTGCATTTGTGCCAATACTAGTGCCCACTATAATTTTAGAAAGAGGTAAAAGCACAACAATCAATATAAGAAAAGGAAAAGCTCTTAAAAGATTGGTGATAAAATCTAAAACCGCATAAGCGATTTTATTATGCTTGATACCATTTTTATCCCAAATAGCAAGTAAAATTCCAGGAATTATAGCTAAAATAAAACCAAAAAATACAGCCATTAAACTCATATAAATAGTTTCATTTAAAGCAGGTTTTAAAATATTTTCATAGTTTTGTGCAAAGGTGCTGATGGAATTTAGAGATACCTCTTTGATACCTTGCCAAGAAAATTCAGTAAAAAATTGTGAAATTCTTCCTAAAAATGCATCAAATATAGACACTTCATTCATGATACTACCTCCCATAAAACCCCACTTTGTTCTATATAATTAAGAACTTTACTTTTATCCTTTTGATCGATATTAATCACTAGATTTCCCAAAGCATTTCCATTAAGCTTTTCAATTTTACCCCAAACAATATTAAAATCGATATTAAGAGTTCTTGCCATATGCGTAATAATACTATTTTGCGCTACTTCTTTTGGGAAGTAAAGCTTGATATTTAAACCTGTTGAAGGCAAGAAATCACTTTCGCCCAAAAATTCTTTCATTTTTTCATTAGGTTTTAAAAAGAGCTCATCAATTGCGCCACTTCCTATGATTTGTCCATGTTCTAAAAGTAAAGCTTTTTGAGCAACATCTTTTACAACATCCATTTCGTGTGTGACTAAAACCACGGTTATTCCAAATTCAGCATTGATTTTAGCAATGAGTTCTAAAATATTTTTTGTTGTATTGGGATCAAGAGCTGAAGTGGCTTCATCACTAAGTAAAATTTTAGGATTTAAAGTCAAGGCTCTAGCAATGGCCACGCGTTGTTTTTGCCCCCCACTAAGTTCTCTAGGGTAGGCTTTGTTTTTATGATCAAGCCCTACAACATCAAGCAAAGAATTGACTTTTTGATTTAAATCTTTTTCGCTCATATATTCTTTGCCAAAAAGCTTAGAATAAATTTTGCATTGGCTATAATGCATTCTTAAAGGCATTGCAACATTTTCAAATACATTTTTTCTTTCCATTAAGGCAAAATTTTGAAAAATCATACCTATATCTTTTCTTAACATTCTAAGCTTTTTAGGATTATTTTGACTCAGATCTTTTATTTCAGCATCAAGCACTTTTAAACTTCCTTCTTGATAGCTTTCAAGTCCATTGATACATCTTAAAAGAGTGGATTTTCCAGCACCGCTGTGTCCTACGATAGCATAGATTTCACCTTTTTTTATCTCCAAAGAAACATCATTGATAACCAGTTCTTTTCCGTAATATTTTTTTAAATTTTGTATTTTTATCAAAGTTTTTAACCTTTTAAATTTGCTAGTTCAGCTGATATTTTTTCAAGCTGAGTATTTAAATTTGCCAAAGCTTCTTTATTCTGTTCTACGACTTCTTTAGGTGCATTGGCAATAAATTTTTCATTTGATAACATAGCATTTAGTTTGGTACTTTCTTTTTCTAGCTTTGTTTTTTGATTTTCAAGCCTTGTTAAAATACCGCTTAAATCTACATTATCAAGCGTGATGAAAATTTCTAAATTTTCACTTACATCGCAAATAGCTTTTTGTAGTTTGTTTTCTGTAAATTCTATATTTTCACATTTAGCAAGCATGGTGATGAACTTCATATAGGATTTGATTTCATCTTGCATTTTTTTATCATTTAGTTTAATATAGGCTTTTTCTATTTTTGAATTTCCTAAATCCACAAGGCTTTTAGCGCGGCGTATGCTAACAATGCTTTCTATGATCAAAGAGAAAATTTCTTCTATATTAGAATTTTTTGCATGAAATTGTGGGTATTTGCTTATCATTATGGAGGCACTTGTTTCAAGTTCACTTTTACTAAGCTTGTGATACAGATACTCACTGATAAATGGCATAAAAGGATTTAAAAGTTTTAAAGCCTCTTTGAAAATGCTTCCTAGTTCTTTTACTGATTCTTTTTGAGCTTTGCTAAGTTCTATCCCCCAATCGCAAAAATCATCCCAGAAGAATTTATAAAGTGTGTTTGCAGCATCATTAAAGCGATAATTATCTAAATTTTCTCTCACATTTTTTACACAATCTTGAAATCTAGAATAAACAAATTGAGCTAATGCGCTTTTAAGTTCTATCTTTTCTAAGTCTTCAAATTGCTCTTCATTTAAAAGTAGATAATTTGTCGCATTATAGATTTTATTTGTGAAATTTCTAACTTGTAAAAGTTTGTCATTGCTAAGCTTGATATCGCGTCCTTGTATAGCAAGCAAGGCTAAGGTGAAACGCAAGATATCGGCGCTATATTCTTTAATGCTTTCATTTGGATCGATAACATTTCCAAGACTCTTACTCATTTTTCTACCTTGCTCATCTTTAACAAGAGCGTGTAAATAAATATCTTTAAAAGGTAAAACCCCTAAAGTATTTGTACTTTGAAACATCATTCTAGCTACCCAGAAAAACAAAATATCAAAACCGGTTATCAATAAAGAATTAGGATAAAATTCTTTTAAATCTTCTTCAAACCAGATTTTATCTTTTCCCCAAGTATCATTTCCCCATCCAAGTGTGCTTATTGCCCAAAGTCCCGAAGAAAACCAAGTATCGAGTACATCTTCATCTTGTTTAAAATTATGACTTCCACATTTTGGACAAGCTTTTGGTGTATCTTGACTTGCCCATTCATGCGAGCATTCACAATAATACACAGGAATTTGATGCCCCCACCAAAGCTGTCTTGAAATACACCAAGCCTTTAAATCTTTCATCCAAGCATTAAAGCTATTAACCCAATGGCTTGGGTAAAATTTACTTTCACCAAGGGCTACTTTTTCTATACTCTCTTTGGCAATTTCTTGTTTTACAAACCATTGTTTTGAAATATAAGGCTCGACTACATTGTTGCAACGATAGCAATATCCTACTTGATTGTTATGTTCTTCTATTTTATCTATAAAGCCAAGACTATCCAGTTTAGCTACAATTTTATCTCTAGCTTCTAAGCGTTCTAAGCCTTTAAATTCCAAACAATGCTCGTTTAAAATTCCTTTTTCATCAAAAACACTTATAAATTCTAAATTATGTCTAAGTCCTACTTCATAGTCATTCATATCATGAGCAGGGGTGACCTTTACAACCCCTGTTCCAAATTCTTTTTCTACATGTTCATCAGCTATGATTTTAATAGCTTTATTGCTCAAAGGCAAGATCAGTTCTTTTCCTATAAATTGTTTATAACGCTCATCATCAGGATGAACCATGACTGCAGTATCACCAAAAAAAGTTTCAGGACGCGTTGTAGCTACGACTAGGTATTCATCACTATCTTTTAAATAATATTTTATATGATAAAGTTTGCCTTTGTTTTCTTTGTATTCTACTTCTATGTCGCTTAAAGCCCCATCGTGAGTGCACCAATTGATCATATAGTTTCCACGCACGATAAGTTTTTTATCGTAAAGTTCCACAAAAGCTTTTTTTACAGCATTTGCTAAGCCTTCATCCATAGTAAAACGCAAGCGGCTCCAAGCAGGAGTAATTCCTAGAGTTCTCATTTGATCTAGGATTTTTCCACCGCTTTGTTCTTTCCATTCCCAAATTTTTTCTATAAATTTTTCGCGACCCAATTCTTCTTTTTTAATGCCTTGAGCAAGAAGTTGTTTTTCTACAACATTTTGAGTGGCAATACCTGCGTGATCAAGCCCTGGTTGATAAAGAACTTTATAGCCATCCATTCTCTTATATCGTGTCATAATATCTTGCAAAGTAAAGGTTAAAGCATGGCCTATGTGTAAAACGCCTGTTACATTAGGTGGTGGCATCATGATACAAAAATTTTTATTTTTTTCTTGTATGGTTTTATTGCCATCGATTTCAAAATATCCGCGTTCTTCGCAAATTTGATAATACTCTTTTTCTAAATTTTTATCATACATTATTTGCCTTTATTGTTTTAGCTTATTTAATAGAGCTAATTTCTATAATTTCACAAAACGGGAAGAAATATTGTGCTGTATTAAGTCCAGTTTTCAAACTTTTGATATGTTTAGAAAAATCACTTCCTTTGCCATCTTTTTTAATTTGAAGTTTAAGTCTTTCTAAAATTTCTTCACGTGCTACATGTTCATTTAATTCTTTTGGATTGTTTAAATATGGGCTTAATCTATCTAAACTAATATATTTATAAGCTTTTTTCATATCTGAAAAGATAATTTCTTTGTTATAGATAGTTAATTTCATTTCTCCTTTTGGTAGCATTTTAACAAAAACACTTAGATAGTAATCTTTTGCATTATCTTGTATAACGCTTAGCATATCTTTTAACAGATTGATCCTGTATTGGCTTAAAAATTTTCCATCTAAAATATAAACTTTCATATTTTCTGTGCTAAGCTCAGGTTCTAAACGACTGTTTTTTCCTATGTTTAGATACTCTCTAGCGGTATTTAGATATTTATTTTTGTTTGATTTGTTTGATTGAAGTTCTTTTTTTACAGCTCTTTCTCTTTCTAAGATCTTTTGTTGTTTACTGATTTCTTTTTTAAGAGCTTCTATTTTGGCTTGTTTATTTTCTTGTTTTAATTTTCCTTTATCCGTATCTAAAATTTGCTTATTTTCATTTGTATTAATATTATTACTTGTATTGGTGTCATTATTTAAGCTTTGATTGTTTTCGCTTATTGATGTATTAAATGTATCGTTATTTAAGCTTTGATTTTCATCTAATAATGGGTTTGTTTCTTGCTTTTGGATGGTATTGTTATTAGTATTTACATTTGATGAACTATTGTTGGTTTGGATCGAGGGTGAATAGGGATTATCGTAGTTATTGGTATACGATTTTTGTTCGGTGTAAGTGTTGGTATTTAAGGTGTAATTCTTTGGTTTTGAATATTCAAAAAGATAATAATAGGTTCCACCTAATATTACAATAACAGCAATTAATATGCCAACAATAATAGAAAAAATTTTCAAATTCATTTGCTATCCCTTAAAAATAGAAAGTTAAATAATTTTAGCATTGTACTATAATCTAATATAAAGTAATTTTAAATTTTTATATTTTTAAGTAATTTTTTTTTATAATTTTAACTTTTATAAGGAAAATAATGCCACTTTCAAAATTAAATAATGAACAATATCTTGCCGCTACTGCAAATTTTGGACACAATCTGATCATAGCAAGCGCGGGGACAGGAAAAACTTCTACCATAGTTGCAAGAATTTCTTATCTTTTAAGCCAAGGTGTATCGCCGCAAAAAATCATGCTTTTGACTTTTACTAATAAAGCCAGTAAAGAAATGATAAGCCGTTTGGGGAAATATTTTGATAAAAACATTACAGGAAAAATCCTAGCAGGAACTTTTCATAGCACAGCCTATACCTTGCTTAAAGGCGCAAATAAAGATGTGGTTTTAAAACAAGCCAGTGAGTTAAAAACCCTACTTAAAAGTGTTTATGAAAAAAGAACCTTTAGACATTTAAGTGATATAAAACCTTATCAGTCAAGCTATTTATATGATATATATTCTTTATTTCAAAACAAGGCTTATGATCAAGATTTTTACCATTGGTTTTGCGTAAATTATGAAGATCAAAGTATTTATGCAGAAATTTATGAAGATATATTAAAAGAATACAGTGAAGAAAAAAAGCGTTTTAATTATGTGGATTTTAACGATTTACTTTTGAATTTAAAAACTCTTTTAAATGAAAAAAAATACGAATTTGATGAAATTTTGGTAGATGAATATCAAGATACTAATGCGCTTCAGAGTTCTTTAATCGAGGCTTTTGAGAGTAAGAGCTTATTTTGTGTGGGGGATTATGATCAAAGTATTTATGCTTTTAATGGTGCAGATATTAACATAATAGGTGGATTTAAGCAGCGTTTTAAGGATGCTCAAATTTTTTCTCTAAACAAAAACTACCGTTCTTCAAGAAGTATTCTAGCTTTGGCAAATAAGGTAATTTTAAACAACGAAAGACTCTATCCAAAGGAGCTTATAGTTACAAGAAAAGATGAATTTAAAGCCCCTTCTTTACTGACTTTTGAAGAATTGTTTGATCAATATCAAAATATAGCCAAAATGATACTTACTAGTGGAGTGAGTTTGGAAGAAATTGCTGTTATTTTTCGCAATAATTCGAGTGCAGATGGTATCGAGGTGGCTTTAAGAGAGCAAGGGATTGCAAGTGTGAGAAAAGGCAGCGGGAGTTTTTTTGAAAGCTTGGAGGTTAAAGCCTTTAGCGCTATACTTGCTCTTGTGGTAAATCCTAAGGATATCATGGCATTTATTCATTTAGTTCAATACACCAAAGGAGTAGGCGGGGTTTTAGCAAAGGAAATTTTTGACGCTCTTTTAAAATTAGGTCATGGTAGCTTGATAAGGGGTTTTTTAGAACCTGATAAAAGTGTAAATTTGCAAAACCATCAAAAAAGAAATTACCAGCTTGGGCTTTTTGCAGACTTAGAAGAACTAGCCAGTGAAAATCGTTTTAAATTTGAGAGTGAGTTCAATGCTCATCCTATCTTAAAACTTTCAAAGATTAATGATTTATGTGCTAAAAATTTAGAAAAAATTTATTTTTTCTTAAAAAAAGCTATGGAAACAAAACATTCTTTAGTACTGGTTAATTTAATTTGTGAAAATTCTTTTTATAAGGAAATTTGCGAAGAATTAGCCATCAAAAGAGCGACAAATAAAGCAGGGCAAGTGGATCTTTTAAGAAAAAAAGAAAATTTAGAAAAGATAGAAACGAAATTTAATGTTTTAAAAGAACTCACTAAAAATTATAGTGATATTTATAAATATTATAATTTTTTAACTCTAGGTGCGAGTGAAATAAGCAATGGCAAGGGTGTAAATTTACTCAGCGTGCATGCAAGCAAGGGTTTGGAATTTGATTTGGTATTTGTAATCGATCTTGCACAAGGGCGTTTTCCTAATCAAAAACTTATGAGCATGGGCGGAAGCTTGGAAGAAGAAAGAAGGCTTTTTTATGTCGCAGTAACAAGGGCTAAAAATATACTTTATCTTAGCTATGCAAAATACGATAAAAATAAAAAAACTGCTTTTACGCCTTCGCGTTTTCTTGTAGAAGCGGGGCTTTGCAAGGGAGAGTTAACCATAGATTGATAACATTTTCTTTCAAAATAAATATCATTGAAAGAAAGGTTTAAAATATGAAAAAATATTTATTTTTAAGCTTAATTGCGGCAAGTTTTTTAAATGCTGAAGTTTTAGTTTATGGTCCTGGCGGTCCTGCGCCGGTTATGAAAGAACTAGCATTGAAATTTGAAGAAAAAACTAAAGAAAAAGTTGTAGTGACTGCAGGTCCTACCTCATCATGGTTTAAAAAGGCTAGAAAAGATGCGGATTTGATTTTTTCGGGTAATACTTCTATGATGGATGGATTTATCAAGAGAATTCCTAGTTTAAATTTGGAAGATTCGGTTGTTTTAAATACGCGCCCTTCAGGTATCATTGTGCGCCCTAATAATCCAAAAAATATCAAAAGTTTTGAGGATATTTTAAAAGATAATGTAAATGTTATGGTTGTTGATGGTGCGGGTCAAGTTGGACTTTATGAAGATATGGCTTTAAAAAATGGCAAAAGAGAAAATTTAGTCAAGTTGCGTAAAAATATTAAAGTTTATGCTAAAAATTCTAAAATAGCTATAGATGAGTGGAATAAAAATTCAAACATAGATGCCCTAATCATTTGGTCGCATTGGGCTAAGGTTTTAGGAGATAAGGCTTTATTTATCGAAGATGAAGAAGCAACAGTTTATCGTTTGGCTGAAATCATTCCTACCAAAAAAGGACTCCAAAATAAACAAGCTTTAGAATTTGTGAAATTTATTCAAAGTAAAGAAGCTCAAAAAATTTGGAAAAAACATGCTTGGAATGAAGTTGAGTGATTTTAAGCTGAGTATTTAAAGAATTAATAATAATTATTAAGATATAATAATTTTCGAAACATTAAAATTACAAAAATGTTTCAATTTATAAAAATAAAGGATGACAAAATGAGTTCAGTAAATTTTAAAGGAAGCCCAGTAAAACTTAAAGGAAATTCAGTAGAAGTTGGAGCAGATGCTCCTAAAGTAGGACTTAAAGCTAAAGATTTAAGCACGATTGAAATTGGTGCTGCAGGTAAAACACAAATTGTTTTAAGTCTTCCAAGCTTAGATACTCCAGTTTGCGCAACTGAAGCAAGAGAATTTAACAAAAAAGTAGCAAGCTACAATGGAGCTGAAGTTGTGGTTGTAAGTATGGATTTACCTTTTGCTATGGGTAGATTTTGTAGTACTGAAGGTATAGAAAATCTAAGTGTTGCTAGCGATTTTGTAGCAAAAGAATTTGGAGAAAAATATGGCGTTTTAATTGGTGAAGGTCCACTAGAAGGTCTTTTAGCTCGTGCTGTATTTGTAATCAAAGATGGTAAAATCGCTTATAAAGAATTAGTAAGTGAAGTGACAGAAATGCCAGACATCGCAAAACTTGATGCATTTTTTGGTGGCTCTAGCTGCTGCGGCGGATGCGGTTGTCATTAATTTTCTACATATAAAGCCCCCAATGGGGCTACTTTCTTAGCTTTTCAAACAAAATCATTTATCAAACATTATTTTATATTTTTATTAGATTAGAGTTTTCTAGCCTGTTTTATTTTTTTATAATCTTATTATTTCAAAAATGATAAAAGGACAATAAAAGTCCTATAAAATAGGGCTTTTAAATTATTATTTTTTGCAAAAAATTCAAGATAATTTTATTTTCTATTTTTTATAATAAAACGATTTTTATTATTTTGGAGGATTAGAGTATGAATAGAAGGGATTTTATTAAAAATACCGCTATTGCGAGTGCTGCTAGTGTTGCAGGTCTTAGTGTCCCAAGCCCAGTATTTGGCGCACAAGAGGAAGAATGGAAATGGGATAAAGCCGTTTGTAGATTTTGCGGAACGGGCTGTGGAATTATGATAGCTAGAAAAGATGGCAAAATTGTAGCAATCAAAGGTGATCCTGCTGCTCCTGTAAATCGTGGTCTTAATTGTATTAAAGGATATTTTAACGCTAAAATCATGTATGGAGAAGATCGTCTTGTTATGCCTTTGCTTCGTATGAATGATAAGGGAGAATTTGACAAAAAAGGAAAATTCAAGCAAGTTTCCTGGCAAAGAGCTTTTGATGAGATGGAAAAACAATTTAAAAAAGCCTACAATGAACTCGGCGTTACAGGTATAGGGATTTTTGGTAGTGGGCAATATACTATCCAAGAAGGCTATGCGGCTTTAAAACTTGCAAAAGCGGGTTTTAGAACAAATAATATCGATCCAAATGCAAGACATTGTATGGCTTCTGCTGTGGTTGGTTTTATGCAAACTTTTGGTGTGGATGAGCCATCAGGCTGTTATGATGATATAGAACTTACCGATACTATCATCACTTGGGGGGCAAATATGGCTGAAATGCACCCTATACTTTGGTCAAGAGTTAGCGATAGAAAGCTAAGCAATCTTGACAAAGTTAAAGTTGTGAATTTAAGCACTTTTTCTAATCGTACTTCAAATATTGCTGATATTGAAATCATTTTTAAACCTAATACAGATTTAGCTATTTGGAACTATATAGCAAGAGAGATTGTTTATAATCATCCTGAAGCTATGGATAAAAAATTCATTAAAGATCATTGTGTATTTGCAACAGGTTATGCAGATATTGGTTATGGCATGAGAAATAATCCAAACCATCCTAAATTTAAAGAAAGCGAAAAAGATACCGTTGCAAAAGAAAATGCAATCATTTTAGATGAAGAAGAAGCAACCTCTCTTTCTTATCTTGGTGTGAAAGCGGGTGATAAATTTGAAATGAAACATCAAGGCGTAGCTGATAAGAATTGGGAAATTTCTTTTGAAGAATTCAAAAAAGGTTTAGCGCCTTATACTTTAGAATATACCGCAAAAGTAGCCAAGGGTGATGATAATGAATCTTTAGAAGATTTTAAGAAAAAACTCCAAGAATTGGCTAATTTATATATAGAAAAAAATCGTAAAGTAGTGAGCTTTTGGACCATGGGCTTTAACCAACACACAAGAGGCTCTTGGGTAAATGAACAAGCTTATATGGTGCATTTTTTACTTGGCAAACAAGCTAAGCCAGGTAGTGGGGCTTTCTCTTTAACAGGACAACCAAGTGCTTGTGGAACTGCTAGAGAGGTAGGAACATTCTCTCACCGCTTGCCTGCAGATATGGTCGTGGCAAATCCAAAACACAGAGAAATTTCAGAAAAAATTTGGAAAGTGCCTGCAAAAACAATCAATCCAAAACCAGGTTCGCCTTATCTTGGTATTATGAGGGATTTAGAGGATGGTAAAATTAAATTTGCTTGGGTTCAAGTAAATAATCCATGGCAAAATACCGCAAATGCAAATCACTGGATCACAGCAGCTAGAGATATGGATAATTTTATCGTTGTGAGTGATTGTTATCCTGGAATTTCAGCAAAAGTAGCCGATCTTATCTTGCCAAGTGCGATGATTTATGAAAAATGGGGTGCTTATGGTAATGCTGAAAGAAGAACTCAACACTGGAAACAACAAGTTTTACCTGTAGGTGCTGCTATGAGTGATACTTGGCAAATTTTAGAATTTGCAAAACGCTTTAAGCTTAAAGAGGTTTGGAAAGAACAAAAAGTAGATGATAAGCTTACTTTACCAAGTGTACTAGAAGAAGCAAAAGCTATGGGTTATAGCGAAGATGATACGCTTTTTGATGTTTTATTTGCCAATAAAGAAGCAAAAAGCTTTACTTCAAATGATGCTGTTATGAAAGATTATGACAATAGTGAAGTTAAGGGTGATGAAAGAAAAATTCAAGGCAGTGATGGAAAAGAATTTAAAGGATATGGCTTTTTTGTTCAAAAATATCTTTGGGAAGAGTATCGTAAATTCGGCTTAGGTCATGGTCATGATTTGGCTGATTTTAACACTTATCATCAAGTAAGAGGTTTAAGATGGCCAGTGGTAAATGGCAAAGAAACACAATGGAGATTTAATACTAAATTTGATTATTATGCCAAAAAAGCTGCTCCAAATTCAGATTTTGCTTTCTATGGTGAATTTAATAAAATGCTTACCAATGGGGATTTGATAGCTCCTAAGGATGAAAAAGAACATAGTATTGAAAATAAAGCTAAAATTTTCTTTAGACCATTTATGAAAGCACCTGAAAGACCAAATGAAGAGTATCCATTCTGGCTTTCAACTGGAAGGGTTTTAGAGCATTGGCATAGTGGGACTATGACTATGCGTGTGCCAGAGCTTTACCGTGCTGTTCCAGAAGCACTTTGTTATATGAGTGAAAAAGATGGTGAAAAATTAGGTTTAAATCAAGGAGATTTAGTTTGGGTAGAATCGCGTCGTGGTAAAGTAAAAGCAAGAGTAGATATGCGTGGCAGAAACAAACCACCTGTAGGACTTGTTTATGTGCCTTGGTTTGATGAGAATGTTTATATCAATAAAGTTACTCTAGATGCAACTTGCCCACTTTCTAAGCAAACTGACTTTAAAAAATGTGCGGTAAAAATCTATAAAGCTTAAGATAAAGGTTTGATTTGATGAAAGATAGAAGAGAATTTTTTGCTAGTGCTTTTAAAGGTTTGTGTCTTTGTACCGCGGGTGGATTTTTGGCAAATTTAAGCTTAAAGGCTGACGATGATTACGCCTTGAGGCCACCAGGAGCTGAAGATGAGGCGAGATTTTTAAGCAAATGTATTCGTTGTGGTTTGTGTGTAAAAGCCTGTCCATACAATACTTTAAAACTTGCTACTTTGTTAGATGGTGCAAAAAACGGAACTCCTTTTTTTAAGGCTAGAGAAATTCCTTGTTATCTTTGCAAGGACATACCATGTATTAAGGAATGTCCAACCGATGCTTTGGATAAAAAACATTTAGAGCAGGGTATAGAATCTTTAAAAATGGGTATTGCGATCGTAGATAGTGCTTCTTGTGTAGCGCATTGGGGAATTCAGTGTGATGCTTGTTATAGAGCTTGTCCTTTGATAGATAGGGCTTTAAAACTTGAACTTAAACGCAATGAGCGCACTGCTAAGCACGCCTTTTTATTGCCTAGTGTTGATCATGAAGTATGCGTAGGCTGTGGGCTTTGCGAGCTTGCGTGTATTACAGAAAAGCCTGCTATTCATGTTTTACCACGCGAGTATGTTTTAGGTAAGGCTGGTTCGCATTATGTAAAGGGCTGGGATCAAGAGGATGAAGATCGTATAAAAGATGCAGATACTTCTAAATATTTTGATGCTAAAAAGGCAACAAATTATTTAAATGAGGGAGAATTTTGATGAGGTATTTAATCGCTAGACGCATCGTTCAAATCGGAATTTTAGCTCTTTTTAGTTTTAAGGCTACGGATTTTATCTTAAAAGGAAATTTAAGTTCTTCTAGGCTTTTTGATACCCTGCCTTTAAGCGATCCTTTTGCAGTGATTCAAATTTATTTAGCAAGTTTTAGCATAGATTTAATGGCACTTATGGGAGCTTTGATCGTTTTAATTCTTTATGGAGTTTTCTTAGGTCGTGCTTTTTGTGCTTGGGTATGCCCTGTAAATTTGATTACCGATTTTGCTGCCTTTGTTCGCTCTAAAATGGCTTTTAAACAGAGTAAGGTTTTAATCTTAAGTAAAAATTTAAGATATTATATTTTAGCTTTGAGTTTAATTCTTTCTTTTGTATTGTCTTTGCCTGTATTTGAAAGTATGTCTTATATAGGCATTATACATAGAGGGATTATTTTTGGCACCACTTCTTGGATATTTATAGCTTTTATACTTTTTTGTATAGATGCTTTTTTAAGTCCTAGAGCGATATGTTCGCATTTGTGTCCTTTAGGAGCTTTTTATGCTCTTATTTCTCGTTTTGCGCTTTTAAAAATCAAGCACAATCATCAAAATTGCACTAAGTGTTATAAATGTATTGGAATTTGTCCTGAAAAACAAGTTCTTTGGATGATAGCTAAAGAAAGCGCGAGTGTAAATTCGGGGGAATGTATAAGATGTGGACGCTGTGTAGAAGTGTGTAACGATGATGCTTTAAATTTTAATATATTTGATTTAAGGAAAAAATAATGAAAAAGAAAACGATTTTACTAGGAAGCGTTGCTATAATGTTTTTAGTCGCTTGTGCGTTAAATAGTGGGGTGAGTTCAGAGCAAATTGGACTTAGGAAAGCAAGTTTGGAAAATGAAAATAAGGTAGCTTTGGTCGATGCTAGTTTTACTGCTTTACAGCCAGGTGAATCTGTGCTTTTTGAGCGTTCTTTTGAAAATGCACCACCGCTTATTTCGCATACTATTGAGGATATGTTGCCTATTACTAAGGATAATAACACCTGCCTTAGTTGCCATGATAAAGCAATTGCAACCGATGTTGGCGCAACTCCTCTTCCTGCGAGTCATTATTATGATTTTAGGACTAATAAAACCACAGGAGATGCGATCAGTGATTCGCGCTTTAATTGTACCCAATGTCATGTTCCACAAAGTGATGCAAAACCTTTGGTTGGAAATAGTTTTAAGGCTGAATTTAAAAATGAAGGCTTGAAAAATCGTTCTAATTTAATCGATGTAATTAATGAAGGTGTTGAGTAAAATAATGAAAAAAATTCTTTTCATTTTAAGCTTTTTATATATTTTATCTCCTGCTTATGAGCTAAAGCTTAATTCAAATATTACAGCTTTAAAGCTTGATCAGCAGGAGCTGTATATAGGCACTGATAAGGGTGAGATTTATGAGTATAATCTAAAAGATAAAAGTTTAAAAGAACTTTTATCTTTGCCTAAAATTAAAAATTATTATGAGGGTGATTTTGCTAGAATTTATAATATCGATGTTTATCAAAATTCTCTTTTGATACTTAGCGAAGGCGATTTTGGAGCAAAAAATTTAAGCCTTTATAATAACAATCTTCAAATTCAAACACTTCAAGAAAGCAGTGTTAAAGAGGCTTTTTTTATAGATGAAAATACCTATCTTTTGGTTTTATTGGGTTCTAAAATAGAGCTTGTTGATAAGGATTTAAAGCGTATAAATGAGTTTAAATTCTCTCATTCTAGTTTAAATGATGCAGCTTTAAATGAAGAAAAAACCAAGTTTATAGCAGGATTTGAAAGTGGGGAGGTGGAACTTTTTGATTTGAAAAGTTGGAAAATATTAAAAAACTATGATAAAATGCACAAAGATAATATCTATCAAGTTGATTTTAAAAATGATACTCTTATAAGTTGCGGCACAGATAGGCGTATAGGTTTGGTAAAAAATGAAGAGCAAACTTTTTTGCAAAAAGATTTTTTAATCTATACTTGCGCTTTAAGTCCTAGTGGGAAATTGGCTGCGTATAGTGATAATGAAGAGGGTTTTAATGAGGTTTTTGATACAAATACCCTAAAAACTGTTAGAATTTTCAAGGATGAAAATTTAATGAGTGAAATTATCATTTTTATCAACGAAAGAGAATTGATTATCTCAGGCTTTGGAGATAAAATTGTATTTAGGAGTTTAGATGAATCTTTCTAGCGTTTTGATCGTAGCTAAAGTACAACATATAGATGAATTAAAAAAAGAAATCTTAAAAATTCCTTCATGTTCAATAGAGCTTTGTGAGAATGAAAAAATCATCGTTGTGATAGAAAGTGAAAGTTTAGAAAAAGAGCTTGAGTCTTACAAAATGCTTGAAAAATTACCTCATATTATCAGTATAAATATGGTTTTTTCTTATCAATATTTGGATAAAGATATCCAAAAAGCTATAAATAGCGGAGCGATACAAACTATAGAAAAAAATGAAAATGCTGAAAATATTCGTTATTATGGTAGCATTTACAATCAAATGTCTTGATTAAAGCTTTTAGATGGTTTTTTTAATTCCTTTGCTTATTATTATAGCTATTATTTTTGGTATTGATTATTTGTATTTTAATGATGAAAATGTCAAAGTAAAAGAAGAGCAACAAATTCATAAAAGCGATCCAAATTTAGATAAACAAAGAGAAGAATATCTAAAACATTTATTCAAAGAGAAAAAATGAAGCAAAGAGAACTCTTTCTTCTTACTATCCCTGTTTTAATGGGTTATATCCCTTTAGGGGCTGCTTTTGGAATTTTAGCTGCTAGTAAAGATTTTTCTTTGTTTGAAATTTTGCTTAGTTCAATTTTTATTTATGCAGGTGCTGGGCAATTTCTTTTAGTAGCTTTAGTGGCGCAAAATGTATCTTTTTTGATGATTTTTTTTACTTTGTTTTTATTGAATTTTCGCCATTTTTTCTATACTTTATCACTTTTAAAAGAGCTAAAATCCATTAATTTTCTAAGGCACTATATTATCTTTGCTTTAACAGATGAAAGTTTTGCTCTTTTAAGCTCTATTAAAGAGAAAATCAAAAATCTTAGTCGTGCGCAAAGATCGCTTATTATGTTTGAAGTTTGTTTATTGAATCAAATTTATTGGGTAATAGGTTCTGTTTTGGGTTATTATTTTAAGCAGGGTTTAAATATTGATTATTCGGGTGTAGAATTTAGTCTTAATGCCCTTTTTATTGTGCTAGCTTATGAGCTTTATAAACAAAATCCTAATTTAAAAATTTTACTTTATTCTTCTTTTGTGGCACTTTTTGCTTTATTTTGCATAGACAAGCCTTATATGTTGGCTTTTTGTATTTTTATCGCTCTGATGATTTTGATTTTTGGAAAAAAATATGTTAGATAAAAATATTTTATATGCGATTTTAGCACCTTCTTTAGCGACTTATTTAACTCGTGTTTTAGCTTTTATTTTGTTTAAAAATAAAAAAGAAAACCATCACTTGCTTTTTGTGCAGCATAATATGCCTTTAGTTATCATCATCATTTTATTTTTTTATACTTTTTATGAGGTGGATTTTTATTCTTATCCTTATGGGCTTGATTTTATTGTCTCTTGTATTTTGGTATTTTTGATACATCTGCTTTTTAAAAATGCACTTCTTAGTATTATTTTAGGAACTATTTTTTATATGTTTGTGTTAAGATTGTTTTAATGGACTATACTTTATTTATCTTGACTTTTGTTTCAGTTTCTTTACTGCCAGGATTGTGTATGAGCCTAGCTTTTTCCTTGGGACTTTCTTTAGGATATAAAAATACTTTATGGATGATATTTGGCGAGCTTGTGGGATTAGTATTAGTGGTTTTGTGTTGTGCTTTGGGGATAGAGTTTATTTTGCGATATGAAAATTTATTTAAATTTTTTCAAATAGCGGGTGCTTTATATCTTTTATATATTGCTTTTGTATTGTTTAAATCAAAAAGTCAAATTACTCAAGAAAAAATCATCCATAAGAAAAAATTTTCTCTTATCATCCAGGGCTTTATAGCTTCATCTTCTAATCCAAAAGCATGGATTTTTATGTTTTCCATCTTGCCTTCTTTTTTAAAATTTCAAGTGAATGTAAATATTTTGCTTTTGATTATTTTGTTGATAGAATTTTGTTCTTTAAGTCTTTATGCTTTAGGCGGAAGTATATTTAAGATCTTTATGAATAAGCATTTAGATAAAATCAATAAAATCAGCGCTTTGTTTATCTTTGCAATGGCTCTTAGCGTATTATATAAAGTTTAACTTAAAATGCTTTTTGCTAAAATTAAAAAAAATATTAGGAAAGATAATGAAAAACACAGTTACAGAAGCTTCCATTTATGAAGCCCAAGGGCTTAAGGATGAAGCTTTAGAGATTTATAAAAATATTTTAAAAGAAGATCCTAATAACCAAAATGCAATTGATGCAGTGCGTCGTCTTAGTGGGTTTCGTTCTAAGCATCAGGATTTAAATACTCAAATGCTTGATTTTTTTATAAATATGAAAAGCGATGAAGAGATCAATGAATTTAAAAGGTGGTTGATAAAAATATGAATTTAGAAGATTTGGCAAAGAAAACTATCAGTGAAGTTAGCTCTATCATGGAAGAACAAAGAAGGCAAAGTGAAATTCTAAAAGAACAAGAAGAGCTTAGAAAGACTCAAATTCAAGAGGATATGCCTACGGTTGAACTTAAGGAAGAGCCTATTTTGGAGCAAGAATTAGAAGATAAAATTTCTATGGCGAAATTTGAAGAAGAGCAAAAAATTCAAGAAGAGATAAAAAATTTAGATGAATTAAATCAAGAAAATAAAGAGCCAGTTAAAGAAGAGGCTGTTTTGCAAAGTGAAATTTTAAACCCTAGTATTATAGCAGAGGTGCAAACTCTTAATGAAGGTATATTTTTAAAACACCTTAGAGAAAGAATTTTGGTTCTTTTTGAGGGTTTAAATAGTGTTAAGGAGGAGAATTTGGAACACAGACTTCAATTAACTATTAATTTTTTAGAGTTTTTGCTTGCAAACATCGAAGATAAGCTTAAAAAATAATGCGGATTTAAAATTTGTCATTGATTTTCTAAGTCACTATACTCAAAGGGCTTATTTGGTTGGTGGGAGTGTAAGGGATTTATTTTTAGGTTTAGAAATTTATGATTATGATATAGAGCTTTACGATGTAACGCCTAGTGATTTTGAAAAAATGATGAAAAAACTAGGCGCACAAGGCTTTGGAAAAAGTTTTTTTGTATATAAATTTAAAAATTTTGATTTTGCTCTTGCTAGAACTGAAAATAAGACAGGTTATGGACATACGGGTTTTGAGGTGCAAATTTGCAATGATGAAAAATTAGGTGCCAAAAGACGCGATTTTACTATAAATTCTATGATGATCAATCTTTTTAATGATGAATTTTTAGACTTTTATGGAGGATTAAAAGATCTAAAACAGAGTATTTTAAGGCATATCGATCAAACAAGTTTTCAAGAAGATGGTTTAAGAATTTTAAGAGCGGTGGCTTTTGCTTCAAGATTTGATTTTAAAATAGCAGATGAAAGCTTAAAATTAATGCAAAGTATGAATATAAAAGATCTTAGCAGAGATAGGATCAATGCTGAACTTTATAAATTTTTTAAAAGCTCCAAACTTGAAGTGGGCTATAAATACTTACAAGAGCTTAAGATAGAAAAGGAAGTTTTTGGCTTTGATAGTGCTTTTAAAAGCATGGAATTTCAAGCTCTGCTTAAACAAAGTAGGAAGGTGATTAAAGATGATGCTTTGTTTTTGTATTTGTATTTAAATTTTTTTAATTTAAATAAAGAAGAATTTTTTAAAAAAAGTAAAATAAAAAAAGAGTATTTCAAAAAGGCAAATCAAGCCTTTTACCTTGATAAAATGAGCGATTTTGATTTGGCAAGCATTGCTTTGGATATACCTTTAAAGGAATGGCTTGGGCTTTGGGATGAAGAGCGCATAAAGCGGGCTAAAAAATTCAAACTCTATGAGAATAAATTTAAAACAAGTATTTTAGCAAAAGATTTTCTTGATGCTGGAATTTATGGTAAAATGTTGGGTTTAAAGCTTAAAGAAGCAAGAGAAAATGAATTATATGAATATATTAAAAGGTTAAATTAAATGATTTCTGTATTAAAAATTTGCACCAAGGATCAAAAAGGTTTGATTTATCGTATTTCTGATGTGATTTTTAAATATCATATCAATATAGTAAAAAATGATGAATTTGTGGGCGAAGAAATGTTTTTTTTCCGCGCTATTTTAGAGGGTGAATTTGATAAAAAAGCCTTTGTTGGGACACTTGAGGCGATGTTGGGAGAAGAAGCTTATATAGAGCTTTGTGAAAAAAGAAAGAAAGATATCATTGTTTTTGCTACTAAAGAAAGCCATTGTTTGGGAGATTTATTGATCAAGCATTATAGCAATGAGCTTGAGGCTAATATCAAAGCCGTGATTTCTAATCACGACACTCTTAAAAATTTAGTAGAAAAATTTGAAATCCCTTATCATTGCATCAGTGCAGAAAATTTAAAGCGCGAAGAGCAGGAAAAACAAGTTTTAGAATGTTTAAAAGAATATCAATTTGATTATTTGGTTTTGGCAAAATATATGAGAATTTTATCCCCTGATTTTGTCAAACATTTTGAAGGAAAGATAGTTAATATCCATCATTCTTTCTTGCCTGCATTTGTGGGAGCAAATCCCTATAAACAAGCTTTTGAGCGCGGGGTGAAGATTATTGGAGCTACGGCACATTTTGTTAATAACAATCTTGATGAAGGGCCGATTATCACTCAAGCAGTTTTGCCTGTAAGTCATGAATACACTTGGCAAGATATGCAGCAAGCTGGACGCAATGTAGAAAAAAATGTACTTTCAAAAGCCCTTGATTTGGTTTTTGACGATAGAATTTTTATACACAAAAATAAAACCATAGTATTTTGATAAAAATTGAGTATTTTTAGGCAAGTAAGTTTTATATTTTTATATAAAAATATAAAACTTAAAACATTTTAAGTTCTCTTTTAATTATAAAGAATATAATTTTTTCCATTTTTAAAATTATTTTTATAAGTAATGAAACAAGAAGAGGATATGGTATGTTTATTTTTACTCCTTTGTTTACGATTTTTATCTTACTAGCGGGTGGGTATTTTGCTAAAAGAGTGGGTATCTTAAAACAAAAACAAGCAAGAACCTTTTTAGATTTTGCTATCGTTTTTGCTTTGCCTTGTTTAATTTTCGATAAAGCTTATCATTTAAATTTTGATTTCTCTTTGGTTGTTTTGATATTTATAGGATTTTTTAGTTGTGCTCTTGCTGCTTTTATAGTCGTATTTTTAGGTTTTATTTTTAATTTTTCAAAAGCAACACTAGTGAGTATGTTTTTACTCTCTTGCTTTGGAAATACTATTTTTGTGGGTATGCCTATCGTTGAAGGCATTTTTGCTAATGCGCAATTTGGCGCAGAAGTAATACTATATGATGCTTTAGCTACTACTTTGCCTATTTCTCTTTTGGGGCCTTTTATCCTTTCTTTGGGAAGTGGTGAAAAAGTAAGTTTGGTAGCAAATATTAAAAAAATTCTTTCTTTTCCACCTTTTTTGGCTTTGCTTTTGGGTTTTTTGTGTAAATTAATATCCTTGCCTGAATTTATTTTTTCCCCTATTCGTTTATTTGGTGGTACAGCTACTCCAGTGGCACTTTTTGCCATAGGTTTGGGACTTGGTTTTATGGCGATTAAAACTGCTTATAAACCTACTATTCTTGTGATTTTAGCTAAAATGGTTTTAGCACCTTTAATTTTTGTGCTTTTATTAAAGCTTTTTGGTTTTGAAATGAAAGCTTCAATCATAGTTGCCATCATAGAAAGTGCCACGCCTACAATGACTTTAGCAGGAGCTATGGTAATGAAAGCTAAATTAGATAGCAATCTAGCTGTAAGTACTGTGGCTTTTGGAGTGCTTTTTGCTTTTATTTCTATGCCAATTTTAGTTTGGGTTTTGGTGTAAATTTTTAAGCATATGAAGGAATGATAAGAAAATTAAAAAGCAAAGAGTGTTTATCTCTTTGCTAAAAATTTATTATTTTAAACCAAGCTTTTTGCTAATTCCTTAGCGCCTTTTAAATCCGCTTTCCCAGAGCCTAAAAGTGGAATTTTTTCTACTTTTAGATAGCGACTTGGCTTGAAAATAGCAGGCATACTTGAGCTTTTTATGGCTTCGCAAACACCTTCAAAGAATTCTTCATCGCATTCTACAAGCAGGGCAACTTGTTCGCCTTTTTTCTCATCTTCTAAGGCTACGGCGCAAAATTTCACTATATTTGTATCGATGAATTTAGCGATTTCTTCTTCTAGAGCACCTAAAGATATCATCTCTCCACCGATTTTCGCAAAACGCGAATAACGATCTACGATATACAAAAATCCATCTTCATCTAAATGCCCTTTATCGCCGGTGTTATACCATCTTATGCCATCGATTTCTTTGATGACTTCATCGGTTTTTTCTTTGTTGTTAAGATATCCTACCATGACTTGGTGTCCGCCTATGAGTATCAGCCCATCTTCATTTGTTTTTAGAGTTTCATAAGTATTAGGATCGACAATGCGAACTGCAGTTCCAGGTAGAGGCATGCCCACACTTCCTTCTTTGCTTGCGCGGTGAACTATCCAATAATCCGCATCAAAACGATTAGGCAAATTCACGCTTGCAACAGGAGTGGTTTCAGTCGCTCCATAGCCCTCAAAAATACTCTTTTTAAATTTCATTTCAAAGGCAGATCGAACTTCGCTTTTAAGCTTTTCAGCTCCTGAAACAACCACTCTTAAGCTTTCAAGCATAATGGCATCAAGCTTTTTATTTCTAGCGTAAATTCCTAAGAAGGTCGAGGTTCCACACATTATCGTAACATTGTTTTTGGCTACAGCTTTTGCTATGCCTAAAGCATCGGTTGGATCAGCAAAAGTAATGCTTTTAATACTTTCAAGTAAAGGTAAAAATGTAGTAACAGTTAGCCCAAAAGCATGAAAAGGTGGCAAGGATGAAAGTATTACATCGTTGTTTCTTGTGCAAAGCACATCTGAAATTTGAGCGATATTGCTTAGGATATTTCGGTTATTTAACATTACGCCTTTTGGAGTGCCTTCACTACCGCTGCTAAAAAGAATAGCTGCTATGGCAAGATTGTTTTTAGAAGGAGCAAAGATCGCTTTTAATATAAAGCTAGGTAAAATACTAACTGCCATCATCATTGCTAAAATTTTACTTTTTTGTTTTTTAAAGATTTCAACCACATCTTCCATGTAGATAAGATTTACTTCTTCGCCAAAATTTAAAGACACGCCTTTGCTTTCTAGTTTTTCTAAGAATTTCTTAGAAGTATAAATTTGTGAAATTTGAGCGCTTTTTACTGCTGCTTGTAAGGCTTTTTCTCCCGCAGTAAAATTTAAATTTACTACAACTTTTTGTGCAAGCAAGACACTTAAATTCAGCAAAGAACTAGCAAAAGAAGCAGGAAGTAAAATTCCTACACATTCTTCTTTAGGTGCATAAGATCCGCGTTCAAAATTGCTATTGATTTTTTTTGAATTTTCTTTTATAAGGGTGCTTAAAATAAAACTAAGACTCAGTAATTTTCTATAGCTAATCGCTCCTGCTAAAGAGTCGATTATAGCTATATTACTAAGATTTCTTTTAGCACTGGTGATAAAAGCTCTTGCTATGGTATGCATTGCTTCGCATTGAGATTTCCAAGCCATAAAAGAAAGTTCAAAAACTTTAGCTTTTACCTCTTCTTTTTTAGAATGTAAAGACATAGGAGCACCAAAGGCTATAGCGATATTTCTTTTGCTTAAGGTGCGATTTCTAGCTGAAAACTCCTCATCACTTCTTGAAAAAGTACTGCCCCAAAGTCCGCGTATATAAAAAGGTAAAATCACCCCATCATCTTCTTCTAAATTTGAGCAAACATGTTCAAATCCACCTTTAAATTCATTGAGTTGCCCATGTCTTGAAAGCACGCCTTCAGGAAAAAGACAAACTAAATCCCCTTGTTTAATACGCTCTGCAATAAGCTCTAAGCTAGCCTTGCTTGCTGCACTTGAAACAGGAATGACACCAAATTTATCAAGAAAAATTTTGATATACCATTTAGAATAAATACTTCGCTCCATGACAAAATAAATTTTTCTAGGAATTGCCATTTGAACTATAGCCCAATCGATAAAAGAAATATGATTGCCCAAAAGCAAGGCACCGCCTTTTTCAGGGATATTTTTAAAGCCTTCCACAAGCAAACGATAGCGTCCTAAAAATGCTATGCTTAAAAGCATTCTTACTAAAGAAAAAGGGAGTTTAAAGACTACATAAATCGCACCCAAAAAAGCAACAAGTGTAATGAAGTAAAATAAATAAATTACATTGATTTCTAAATTGGCAAATAAAGTTGCCAAAACAAGAAAAGTAAGCATGGCGATATTTTGTATGAAGTTATTGCCTGCTAAAATTTTACCCAGTTCATTTTCTTTTGCATGAAATTGTATAAGAGAATTTAAAGGTATGATAAATAACGCACCGCAAAAACCAAAGATAAAAAAGATAAAACTATATGTAATCAAACTTGTAAAATAGGGCATAATCAAGGCCATTAAAAACACGCCCAAAGCCCCAAAAGGAATGAGACCAAGCTCGATATAATTTTTAGAAAACCTACCCGCTATTAAAGAGCCTAAAACGACTCCAATCCCTGAAGATCCTAAAGAAACTTGTACAAAAAAAGTATTTTCAATAAAAAGTTCATTTTTGCTAAATACGGGAAAACTCACAAGATATAATTGCGATATCGCCCAAAATATCGAAATTCCAACGATACAAAGCCAAATTACTTTATTTTCAAAAATAAGTTTTAAATTGCTCATCAACAATTTTCCGCTCAAATAGCGTTTAGAATCAAATTTTAATTCTTTTATCTCATCTTTAAGTTTAGGTAAACGCCACGCTAAGTAAAGCTCTATGAGTGAAAAAAGTATAAGTAAAAATCCCAAAGGTGCAACTTGCTTTAAAACCTCTTCTGAGCTGTTATGATTTATATCATATAAGCTTTCAAAACTTAAAGAAAAAAGACTCATTCCAGCTAGTATAGCCACGATACTTACTGCATTAACTGCACCATTTCCCATCGCAAGCAAATCTTTTCCGACTAATTCTTTAATAAAGCCGTATTTACTAGGAGAATAAAGTGCAGCTTGAATTCCCATGATGAAAGTAAGTGTAAAAGCTGTCCAAAAAGCCCCATTATAATAGCTTATACAAATGATAATCGTAAGCATAACGCTAAAAGCTGCTGAGAGTTTCATGATAAGATTTTTTGGATATTTGTCTGCTAAAAATCCTGAGGGTGAAAGCATTAAAATAAAAGGTAGAAGGATAAGAGCGTTAACAATGGCTGTTAAAAGAAGCTGTGTGCTACCTTCATAAACCTTATAAATAGTATTTTGAATGATGATTTTATGCCCTAAATCTACAAAAGCATTGATGAAAGCTACAAGTAGAAAGGGTATGAGCCCATAGATTTTTAAAAAAGAATTTTTTTGCATATAATTTACTCCTAAATTTATGAAAACTTTATAAAAGTGGCATTGATTTTATCATAAAATTCTAACAATAAAATAGAAGATGATTTAAGATAAGAATTAGCAATCTTTCTTAAATATCTTTATCTTTAAAATTATTCACAAGATAAACTTACATAAAACTAGGTGCATCATTAGAAAAAAGTATCAAATCGCTTTGTTGGGTTTCTTTTGCTAAAACCTTAACAAGATCTGCTTTTTCTTTGAGTATGATGGTTTTTATTTTAAGTTCTTTTTTAAAGATATCAGCATTAACCTGTGCTGTGATGATGGCAAGATCAAAGCATTCATTGATGATTTTGGCTAATTTTACATTTTCATCCTTATCTACTTCTACTATACCAGGGCTAACTAAAACCTTGCGCCCTTTATAGTTTTTGCAAAGCTTATAGCTTGCACTCATACCTTTATAATTTCCATTAAAACCATCATCGATGATGAATTTAGGCTCTTTAGAGATGATTTGTAAGCGATGTTCTACTGAATTGATTTTTAAAACTTGCTTTTGAATTTTTTCTATTTTTACGCCTAGATAATTTGCACAAAGTATACAAGCGCAAAGATTTTGAGCATTAAAATCTCCTAGAATTTGGCTTTTAAATTCATATGTTTTATTTTCTAAATTGATCTTAAATTCCAAACCTTGAAGACTTGATTGAATGTCTTGTAATTTATCATCATAAAGCAAGATAAGCTCATCTTCGCTTTTTTGAGTACTAGTATGTAAAAAAGCCTTTTCCAATCTTTTGGAATTTAAAGCTTCGAGTTTGGTTTTTCGCGTGTTTTCTATATTTTTAAAATACTCTAAATGCGCATTTCCTATCTCTCCTACAATGCAAATTTGAGGCTCTAAAAAACGCGTTATAACATCAATATCACCTTTTACTCTTGCTCCTGCTTCTGCTATGTAAATTTGTGTATCATCGCTTAAATTTGTATTGATATCTGCGATAATGCCAAGTAGGGTATTTACAGAGCGAGGGGTTTTGTAGGTTTTAAAATCATCTTTTAAAAGCTCATAGAGGAAATTTTTAATACTTGTTTTTCCAAAACTTGCAGTAATGAGTATGATTTTTAATTGTGGATTGTTTTGAAGTTTTGCTTTGGCTTTATTTTTAAAATATAAATTGCTAAATAGCTCAAAGATTTTAAGACTTATAAGAGCAAAAGGCAGGGCAAAAAGATTAAAAAGAAAAGAAAAACGCAAAGCAAGTATGGCAAAAAGGGTATTATAAATAAATATAAAAACAAAAAACCATTTAACCTTGCTTGTAAAGACGAGTTTTTTATCTATGCTTTTATTCCAAAAATATAAAATCGGAGTATGGATAAGTGCAAAATACGCCAAAGAATATAAAGGAAAAGTCAAAAAGAAAAAATAAGGTAAAAATAAAAAATACAAATGCCACAAAGGTCTATGATAGTGAAAAAATACGCGTTTAAATTTATAAGAATACCATTGTAAAGCGCTCATAAGATAAAAAGCTACACAAAAATTAAAAAACAAAGAATTGATAAAATAAAGTGTATTGGTTAGCATTGGTTTTCCTTGATTTTATTGGCTATAAATAAAGAATGTTTTAAAAAGAAAAAATGATCTCCTTCTAAAGGATAAAATTCACTAGTTTTGATAAGCTTGTGCATTGCTTCTCCGCTTTTTAAAGGGGTGGCTTTATCATCAATCCCCCAAAAAATAAGGCTTTTATTGTCGATTTTAGCAAAAGTTTGACTCAGATCTTCATCTACTACATTTTTAAAAGTTTGATACATTAAAGGGTTTAAATTTGCTCCATCTTTGCTTGCAAAATAACGATAAAATCTACCCAAACCCAATTTTTTTAGAAATTTAAACAGCATGATTTTAAAACGCACTTTAAAAGATTTTTTTGCAAGTATGCCTGAATTTGAAAGCAAAACAAGTTGAGCTTTTTGAAAATCCAAAACAAGTAAAGCAGCTATTTTTCCACCAAAAGAATGTCCTAGAAAAATATCAATATCTAGTTTTTTTTCTTTTAAAAATTCTTTTATGATATTTACATAATCTTGACTATAAAGACTTTTTGGCGCACTTGAATTTCCAAAACCAGGTAAATCTAGATAAATTTGACAAAAATCATTTAAATTTTTAGAAAAAGCTTGCTTCATAAGCTCCTTATTTGCACCCCATCCATGCAATATGAGTAAAGATTTTTTCTTATCTTGATTTAAAATTTCATAACTTAATTCATAAGTATCATTATTATAAATCACATTTACAAGCGCCATCTTAAACCTTTTGGTTTTTGTAAATATTTTCTAAGAGTTGCATAGCATTTTGCAAGCGTTCAAATTCTTTCATACTGAGCAAAACGGCCTCAAATTTATTATTTTTTAAGATGACCATTTTGCCCGATTCGCTTTTTTTTAGTTTTTCGATCAAAGGGCTAAAGTTTCGCACAACTTCTGTGGCGGTATAGATTTCATCTTGTTTAAAAGAAAGCATAAATTTTCCTAAAATACATAAAATTTTATGTAAAATTTAACATACTTTCTCTTAAAGCTTTATAATTTGCCTTTTTGTCCATTAATAGAATGTAAAAATTCATAAGTGATTTTAATCTTCTTTTCGCTTTCTATATTTAGAGCAAGTTGTTCTATAATTTTGTTAAAATCCTTGAAAAGATAATTTGCTAAAGAGCCTGGATTTGGGTTGATTTCATTTAGATAAACTTCATTATCTAGGATGAAAAAATCACAACGGATTAAAGCACCTTTAAATAAAGGATTGTAAATTTTGGCAAAATTATCTTTAAGCTTTTGCTTTAATTCTTCGCTCAAATCAGCTTCAATAAGCTCGTTATGACCTGAAAAACTAAGGTATTTTTGTTTAAAATCTAAAAATTCTTTTTTCCTTGGTTCTTCGATAATTGAAAAGATAACTTCATCTTTGATCATGCATCCTGCAAGATTGTATTCTTTAATATCGCTTTTAAAATCCTCTACTAAAATATCAGTATCAAACTCAAAACCCACATCCTTAGCATAATCTAATTGCTTTTCATTTTTAGCTATGCTGATTCCTATACTGCTTCCAAGTCGAGCAGGCTTTAAAATGCAAGGAAAATGAGCTGTAAGATCCTGCTTTTGATTTTTTCTAAGCATTTGATAATCTAGAGTTTTAACTCCAATGCTTTGTGCGTAAAGTTTTGTAAACTCCTTATTAAAAGATAAAACGCTTGCTTCAACCCTAGGGCCTATGAATTTAATATCAAAAAATTCAAGCAAAGAAGCGATCTTTCCATCTTCTCCATCTCTTCCATGGATGAGGTTAATCACACAATCTAAATCTAAGTTTTTTTCACTCCATAGACTTTTATGATAAAAAGCCTTTTGTCTTAAAAATAACTCCTTTTCTTTTTGATAAGCACCACCGCTAAAGGTTTTAGAATTCATTTTTTCGCTAGGAATTAAATAAAATCTTCTTTTTTCATCGCAAAAAATAAATGTCAAATCCGTATTTATCACTTTTTTTAATACCACAGCACTTACAATGCTGATTTCATGTTCGTAAGAATTTCCGCCAAAAAGTATCGCTAATTTCATTATTTTTCCTTATGCTAGTTTTTTTAGTGCTTCTTTGATAAGTTCGCTTGTATCTTTTCCGTTGCAAGTACTTAAAACACTTAATATTTTATCTTGTTTAAATCCCAAAGAAAGCAAAGCAGCCAAGGCTTCGCTTTTATCATCGCTCACGCTTTCGAGTTGCACTTTGGCATCTCCAAGTTCTACGATGATGCGTTTGGCACTTTTTGGACCAATGCCTGGAACTTTTTTAAGCACACTCTCATCTCCCAAATTTAAAGCCTTATAAAAAGAATTTACATCCAAACTTGAGCATATAGCCATCGCAGTGCTTGCGCCCACTCCATTTACTTTTAAAAGCATTTCAAACATTTTTTGCTCATCTTTATCTAAAAAACCATAGAATTTATTAGAATCCTCTTTGATGATTTGAGTGATGAAAAGCTCGTATTTTTGATGAGTTTCAAGCTTAGCAGCACAAAAAAGTGAGATAAAAACCCCATAGCTTAAACCACTAGCGCATTTTATGATAGCAAAAGTGGGTTCTTTTTTTGTGATTATTCCTTCGATGGCAACAACCATTCTATATCCTTTTCTTCATAGTCAAGTTTTTTATCAATCTCTATATGTTCTTGATTATTTTGTATGATTTTTTTCAAAGCTATAAATTTTGCACTTTCTTTAGTGGAAGAAGAATAAAAAATATCTTCTTTAGGTTCTAAAAGCGAAAATCTGATTTCATTCATATCGCTCCATTTTCCACTTTTGTTGATAAATTTAGCTTTAAATAAATCCTCTTCTAGTGCTAAAAGCTCATCGTGGATTTTTTTTCTATATTCTAAAAGTTCTTTTTCTTGGTTTTGAAGTTTATTTAAGTTTGCATTTTGTATAGAGAAATTTTTTAAAAATTTTTCATATTGGCTTGGTATATTTTGTCCTTGATTTTTAAGCTCTAAGACTTTTTTTTCTATATCTAAAACATTGTTTTTGTTTGATAGAATGTATTGTTTGAGTTTGCTTATTTTATGATGAAGAGATGAAATTTCATTCTTTATTTTTAAAAGTTCTTGATCGTAGTCTTTATCCATTTTTTTTATTTTAGTATGAAATTTATTATTTTCACCTTCAAAGCGTTCTATGACAACATTATTGTAAAATACGCACGAGTTGTTACTTTCTAATTGTTCTATATAAATTCTATCTGCTTCTATCACTCCACCTAAGCTTTTTTTAATCCTTACTTCCTTGGCTTTTATATTGCCACCCTCTAAGAGATCTATGTTTAGTTTGTCTGCTTGAGCAAAACCGCGATGTGTTTTTATATAGGCTTCTTTGGCATAAATTTTAGATTTTGTGTGCGTGGTGCCTTCAACTCTCATTCTTGTAGCTTTTAAATTTGTATTGCTTCCAACGCTTCCTGTGATATTGAGTTCTTCGCATTCTATTCCTACACCTGAATTAACAGCATCTTGCATATCGGATATAAATTTGATATTTATTTTTACATTTTTATCCAATCCTGCGCGGATTATGCCTATATTTTTAAAATCAACTTTATTGTTAAATTCAAGCAAGTTTGCAATATCAAATTTATCTTGATCTTCAACTACATAACCCTTTTTTAGCGCCAAATATTCTGTGTAATCTTCGTATTCTACAGCCTTAAATGCTAATGAGGAGCAGTTAAATTTGATTTTGTTTTGATTAGCATCTATAACTTTTAAAGTATGTAAATTTAAGTCTTTTCCTTCTTTGCCTTGCTTGAATTTGTTGTATCTTAATACAACTTCATTTTCATCAACTGCTATAATACCCGAGCGTTTTTCATCTATAGTATAATCTTTAGCCTTTTCTTTATAAAGCAAAACTAAGGCTTCATCTTGGCTTTGTATAGGTTCAACACCTTTGGCCACATTGATTTGCAAGGTTTTGTTTAAAGTATTTTTCTTGTGTTCATTGCATATACGGATGAGTTCTTTTTTAAAATCAAAGATACGAATGCCTATTAAAAACTTAAGCTTTAACATTTTTTTGTAGATATTTTGCAAAAGTTCAAAAGCTAATTTTTCATGATATTTTAACTCATTAAAATTGATTTGAGCAACAATTTTTGTTAAATTTTTATTAGCAATCAGCTTGATAGCATTTGCGGTTTTATCTTGGCGTGTTTGATGAAAAATTTCGATTTTGTACTCTTGTTTGATTTGCAAATCCTCTTTTAAAAATACTTCATCTTTTTCAAAAAGAGTGAGATCTTTTTCAGCGATTTTTATCCATTCGGTATTTTCAAGACGATATTGTGTCGAAAAAGCTAAAAGATGAAAATCAAGTTCATTTAAAGCGATATTAGTTCTTGAAGCTACAGATAAAAGTTCGCGAGAAGGATTTTCGGTATAGGAAATGATTTTCTCATCTAAAGCCAAAACTTTCCCCTTTATTGTTTAATTTAAATTCAATATTATAGTCAATTTTTAATCAAATTTAGTTAAAATGATAGCTTTTATATTTGAAATTTTGTGAAAATTTATGAAGAGTTTAGTGTTTAAAAATTTTATTATCAATGCTTTAGGAATTTTATTTTCTCGCGTTTTGGGTCTAGCGCGTGATGTTTTAATCGCTCTTTTTTTGGGGGCTGGAATTTATAGTGATATTTTTTTTGTAGCATTAAAAATGCCTGCCTTTTTTAGAAGAATTTTTGCCGAAGGGGCATTTGGACAAAGCTTTTTACCTAACTTTGTCAAAGCAAAGAAAAAAGGCGCTTTTTGCGTGAGTGTGATGTATCAATTTAGTGTTATAGTGTTTTTATTTTGTCTTTTAGTAAGCTTTTTTTCTTCATTTTTTACCAAGCTTTTTGCTTTTGGGTTTAGTTCAGATACTATAGCTTTAGCCTCTCCTTTGGTGGCGATTAATTTTTGGTATTTGTTTTTTATTTTTTTGGTTACCTTTTTAGGAGCGATTTTAAATTATAGACAAAAATTTTTCATCACTTCTTTTTCGGCAGCTTTGTTTAATCTAAGTATAGTTATAGCCGCATTTTTTGTTGATAAAGATGCTCCTCAAGATACGCTTTATTATTTTTCTTATGCGACTGTATTAAGCGGTGTGGCACAATTGATTTTGCATTTAATGGTATTGCGAAAAAATCCTGTGATACACTCCATGATGTTAAGTGTGAAATTTAGACGAGCAAAGGCTAAACTAGAAGGTTTTTATAGTAATTTTTTTCATGGTGTTTTAGGTTCCTCTGCTACACAAATAAGCTCTTTACTTGATACGACAATAGCGAGTTTTTTAATGACGGGTAGTATTTCTTATCTTTATTATGCAAACCGCGTTTTTCAGCTTCCTTTAGCTCTTTTTGCCATAGCCTTAACTCAAGTTTCTTTTCCTAAAATTTTAAAGCATTTAAAAAGCGATCAAGAAAATTTAGCCTTAAGTTTTATGCAAAGAGCTTTAGCGGTTTTAAGTATTTTGTTGATTGTTTCAAGCATCGTAGGTTCTGTATTTGCTTTAGAAATTTCAAAGCTTTTATTTGAAAGAGGGAATTTTACTCACGAAGATAGTATTATCACAGCTTATGTTTTAATCGCTTATTTGATAGGACTTTTGCCTTTTGGCTTGCAAAAATTATTTTCTTTATGGCTTTATGCTAAATTCAAACAAAAAACAGCCGCTTTTATTGCCTTTAAAGCTTTGCTTATTAGTGCTTTGTGCTCTGTGCTTTTTATTTTTTTAATTAAAGATGAGAGTTTAAAGGTTATAGCTGTGGCGCTTTCAAGCTCTTTAAGTGCTTTTTATTTACTTGTTGCCAATATCAAAGAATTTGGTTTTAAGAACTTTTTTGCTTTAATATCTTTTAAATTTTGTTTTTTGATGATTATAGGACTTGTTGTTTTTACAATTTTGCTTTATGAGATCAAGCCTTATCTTATAGAGGCTTTGTTGTGGATCATTGCTAGTGTTAAAGGAGTGTTTTGATGAAATTAATGGATAGTGTTTTAAAAGAAAAAATTGAACTTAAACAAGATAATATCAATATTTATTTATGCGGACCTACTGTGTATGATGATGCGCATTTGGGTCATGCTAGAAGCAGTGTTTGTTTTGATTTGTTGCGTAGGGTTTTACTTTCTTTGGGCTATAGGGTGCAATTTGCTAGAAATTATACAGATATAGACGATAAAATTTTAAAAAAAATGAGTGAAAGCGGTAAGAGCTTAAATGAGCTTGTTGAGTTTTATATAGCAAATTATGAAAGAGATATGAAAGCTTTAAATGTTTTAGAGCCTGATTTTAAACCTCGTGCGACATATTATATAGAACCTATGTTAGATCTTATCCACAAGCTTAGTAAAAATGGCTTTACTTATACTTTAGAAGATGGAGTGTATTTTGATACTAGCAAAGATGAGGATTATCTAAGCTTATCTCATCGTAACACAGAAGAAAATGTTTCAAGACTGAGTAATGAAGTTGAAAAAAGAAATGAGAGTGATTTTGTTCTTTGGAAATTCGATGAAAATTTTTATGATAGTGAATTTGGAAAAGGACGACCAGGTTGGCATACTGAATGTGTGGCTATGATTGATTCTATTTTTGGCGATACTCTTGATATACATGCAGGTGGAGTAGATTTGTTATTTCCTCATCATGAAAATGAGGCAGCACAATGTCGTTGTGCGTGCAAAAGAACATTAGCAAAAATTTGGCTTCACAATGGCTTTGTAAAAATCAATGGAGAAAAGATGAGCAAAAGTTTAAACAATAGCTTTTTCTTAAAAGATGCACTCAAAGATTTTATGGGAGAGGCTTTAAGATTTTATCTTTTAAGTTCTCATTATAGAGCTCATTTTAATTATTCTTTAGATGATTTAGAAAATATAAAAAAACGCTTGGATAAGTTTTATCGTCTTAAAAAAAGACTTGCTGTGGGAAAAACCCCAGATTTTGGAATTTTAAATGATATAGAGATTCATAGCAATATCGCCAAGCAAATCTTAGAAGTTTTAAGTGATGATTTAAATATCTCTAAGGCTTTGGCGCTTTTAGATGAGTTTATAACTAATGCAAATTTAGAGCTTGATCAGCAAAGTAAAAATAAAGAATTAAAACAAAAAATCAAAGAAGCCTTAAGTGAACTAGCTAAAATTTTTGGCTTTGGTTTTATGGATGAAAATTTATATTTTCAATGGGGTGTCGCCAAAGAGTTGAAAGAAAAAATTCAAGATCAAATTTTGCAAAGAAACGAAGCTAAGAAAAATAAAGATTTTGCCAAAGCAGATCAGATCAGAGAAGACTTGCTCAAGCTTGGTATTGCTTTGCAAGATACGCCGCAAGGAACGATTTGGGAGAAAATTTAAATGCATAAAGATATGACTCTTAAAGATGTTTTAATCCGTTTTAAGCCTTTTTATAAAAAATACAAGAAAGAATTTGCCATTGCTATTTTTGGGATGATACTTACTAGTATAGGAACAGCTGGAAGTTTCGCATCTTTAAAGCCTATTTTAGATTATATTTTTGTTGAAAAAAATGAGGCCTTGCTCTATACCTTACCTTTTCTACTTGTTATTATTTATATTTTAAAGAATTTGGGTTTTTATTTACAAACTTATTATTTAAGTTTTATAGGAATGGATACTTTAAGAATTTTGCGTTTTAAGGTTTTAAAAAATCTTTTAAAGCTTGATATGGATTTTTTTAAACGCAACAGAAGCGGAGAGCTAGTAAGTCGTTGCACTAATGATATTAACGCTCTTCAAAGTATAGTTTCTAATATCATTCCTGATTTTTTTAGAGAGCTTTTAACCATTGTGGGTTTGTTGATAGTGGTATTTTATCAAAGTCCTATTTTGGCTTTTTTTGCCTTAGTGGTCTTACCTTGTGCGATTTTGCCCTTGGTGCATTTTGCTAGAAAATTAAAAAAATACGCTAGAAGTATACAAGAAACAAATTCTGATTTGCTTTCAAGACTGAGTGAAATTTTTTCAAATATTGAGCTTATTAAGGCAAGCAATACCCAAAACAAAGAAAGCGAAAAATTTGCCAAACAAAACAACGAGCTTTGTCGTTTGAATTTAAAATCCACTCGCATTGATGCTCTAACTAGTCCGCTTATGGAGATTATCGGATCGCTTGGAGTGGCTGCAGTAATTATCATCGGAGGAAGAGAAGTGATCCATGGTACGATGAGCGTGGGTAGTTTTTTTGCTTTTATTACAGCACTTTTTGCTATTTATACACCCTTGAAAAGATTATCTTCGCTTTATGGTAGACTACAAGGCGCAATAGCAGCAAGCGAGAGGACTTTTTATTTGCTTGATTTAGAGCCACAAATTCTAAATGGAAGTAAAAACTTAGAAAGTATAGCAAGGATTGAATTTAAACAGGTAGATTTTGCTTATGAAAATCCTTATAAGAGTGTTTTAAAAGATATCAATTTTGAATTCAACAAGGGTGAAATTCTTGCACTTGTTGGAACAAGCGGGGGTGGAAAATCATCTATTATTAATCTTTTAATGCGTTTTTATGACAAGCAAAAGGGTGAGATTTTATTAAATGATCTAGATATCAGTGAATTTAGCATAGAAAGCTTGCACGATAGAATAGGCCTTGTAACACAAAATATTTATCTTTTTAATGATAGCTTTGCTGAAAATGTAGCCTACAGCGAAGAGCCTAATAAAGAAAAGATTATCAAAGCTTTAAAACTAGCCAATGCTTATGAATTTGTCCAAGAAATGGGAGGAATTTATGCAGAGATAAAAGAGCATGGTAAAAATTTAAGCGGGGGTCAAAAACAACGCATTGCCATAGCTAGAGCCTTGTATAAAAATCCTGATTTGCTTATTTTTGATGAAGCAACTTCAGCTCTTGATAATGAAAGTGAAAAAGCCATCATCGAGACTATAGAAAATTTAAAAAAAGATAGACTTGTTTTAATGATAGCTCATCGTTTAAGTACTATAGAAAATGCAGACAAGATCGCAGTGATTGATCAAGGGCAAATGATTGCTATAGGAACCAATGAAGAGCTTTTGCAAAGTTGCGAACTTTATCAGAAATTTAAAAACAAAGAAGTAGATAAAGTCTAGTTTTAAGTTAAATTTAGTTAAAATTTTAAAAAAACGAGGAATAATATGCTTTATAATTTTATAAAACCCTTACTTTTTAAGCTTGATCCTGAAAATGCTCATGCCTTAGTGGAGGGCAGTTTAAGGTCCTTAAATGCCGCTTTGCCAGGCTCTTTGAGCTTTTTTGCTTATAATTATATTGTAAATGATGATAGTTTGAAACAAAAATTACTAGGACTTGATTTTAATAATCCTGTGGGTTTAGCAGGAGGATTTGATAAAAATGCCACCATGATACGTCCTTTAGCGGCTCTTGGTTTTGGTTTTTTAGAGTTTGGAACCTTTACTCCAAAGCCTCAAGAGGGAAATGAAAAACCGCGTTTATTTCGCCTTGTAAAACAAGAAAGCATACAAAATGCAATGGGTTTTAATAATCAAGGAGCAGAAAAAATCGCCGCAAGATTATCAAAAATTTATCCTTTTGTTTTGCCTTTGGGAGCAAATATAGGAAAAAATAAGATCACAAGCAATGATAAAGCTTTGGAGGATTATTTTACTTTATTTAGAAATTTTAAAGATTTGTGTGATTATTTTATCGTCAATATTTCTTCACCTAATACTAAAAATTTAAGAGAACTTCAAAATGATGATTTTTTAAGTCATCTTCTTGAAGAAGCTAGAAAAATCACTAACAAACCTATTTTGATAAAAATCGCTCCTGATATGCCTATAGATAGCGCTTTAAAGCTTTGTGAAAATGCTATCTTAAAAGGAGCAGATGGTTTTATCATAGCCAATACAAGTGTAGATTATTCTCTTCTTGATAATAACAGAACTTTTGGCGGCATAAGCGGAAGGCTCATTACTGAAAAAAGCGGTATTTTCTTTAAAGAGCTTGCTAAGGTTTTATTTGGAAAAACTTTACTTATTGCAAGTGGAGGGATAGACAGCGGTGAGCTTGCTTATGAGCGAATCAAAAATGGAGCTAATTTAATACAAGTTTATACAGCATTGATTTTTAAGGGGCCTTCATTGGTAAGAGATATTAATAAAACTCTTATAGAATTATTAAAACAAGATGGTTTTATGCATATTAGCGAAGCGGTGGGAGCAAATTTAAAATGATAGACTATAGTAAAATTACACTAAAAAATAAACTAGATGTTTATACTTTTCCTGTAAATAAAAACAGCGATGTTATCAGCGTAGATATTTTTTATAAAGTGGGTTCAAGAAATGAGATCATGGGAAAAAGCGGTATAGCTCATATGCTTGAACATTTAAATTTTAAAAGCACTAAAAATTTAAAAGCAGGGGAATTTGATGAGATAGTTAAGGGCTTTGGCGGGGTTGATAACGCCAGCACGGGTTTTGATTATACTCATTATTATATCAAATGTTCTAAGAAAAATTTAGACAAAACCTTAGAGCTTTTTGCGGAGCTTATGGAAAATTTAAGCCTTAAAGATGAGGAATTTCAACCCGAAAGAAGTGTGGTCTTAGAAGAGCGTAGATGGAGAACGGATAATAATCCTTTAGGGTATTTGTACTTTAGACTTTTTAATCACGCTTTTATGTATCATCCTTATCATTGGACCCCTATAGGCTTTTTTAAGGATATAGAAAATTGGAGCATAGAAGATATTAAAGAATTTCATAGTACTTATTATCAGCCTAAAAATGCTATTTTGATAGTAAGTGGGGATATTGATAGCGAAGAGGTTTTTAGTGGAGCCAAAAAACATTTTGAAAAAATCAAAAACACTAAACCTATTCCAAAAATTCATACCAAAGAGCCTAAACAAGATGGAGCTAAAAGGATAGAGATTAAAAAACCAACTCAAACCGAACTTCTTGCTATAGGTTTTAAAATTCCTAATTTTAAACATAAAGATATTCCTGCTTTAAATGCCTTAGCAGAACTTTTAGGAAATGGAAAAAGTTCTATGATGAATGAAATTTTAGTCGATGAATTAAATTTAGTCAATGAGTTTTATTCTTTTGCAAATGATTGTATAGATGAGAATTTGTTTATTTTTATTTGCAATTGCAATGTGGGCGTAAAAGCAGAAAAAGTAGAACAAGAGCTTTGGAAGATCATAGATAGACTTAAAAAGGGCGATTTTTCGAGTAAGGATTTGCAAAAAGTAAAAAATAATGTCAAGAGTGATTTTATCTTTTCACTCGATACAGCAAGTGCGGTTTCAAATACTTATGGTTCTTATTTGGCTAGAGGGGATTTAAAACCTCTTTTAGAATATGAAAGCAATATTGCCCATTTGTGTGAGCAAGATTTGGTTAAAAGCGCTAAAAAATATTTTGATAGATCAAATTCGACTACATTGATTTTAAGAAAGGATTAAAAATGGATAAAAATATCATTATCGGAGCAATGACAGCTTTGATTACACCTTTTAAAAATGGCAAGTTAGATGAGCAAAGTTATGCAAAATTGATACAAAGACAAATTGATAATGGCATTGATGCGGTAGTTCCTGTTGGGACAACAGGAGAGAGCGCGACTTTAACCCATGAAGAACATAGAACTTGTATTGAAATTGCAGTAGATATTTGTAAAGGAACTAAGGTTAAGGTTCTAGCGGGTGCTGGAAGTAATGCTACCCATGAGGCTGTGGATTTGGCTCAATTTGCCAAAGAGCATGGAGCAGATGGAATTTTAAGTGTGGCTCCTTATTATAACAAACCAACACAGCAAGGACTTTATGAGCATTATAAAGCGATCGCAAATAGTGTGGATATTCCTGTGCTTTTATACAATGTCCCTGGAAGAACAGGCTGTGAAATTAGCACTGAGACTATTATTAAATTATTTAGAGATTGTGAAAATATTTATGGAGTTAAAGAAGCGAGTGGAAATATAGACAAATGCGTTGATTTGCTTGCGCATGAACCAAGGATGATATTGATTTCAGGCGAAGATGCGATCAATTATCCTATACTTTCTAATGGGGGTAAAGGGGTGATTTCGGTTACTTCAAATTTGTTGCCTGATATGATTAGCAAGCTTACTCATTTGGCTTTGGAAGAAAATTATAAAGAAGCTAAAAAAATCAATGATGAGCTTTATAATATCAATAAAATTTTATTTTGCGAGAGCAATCCTATCCCTATAAAAACTGCCATGTATATAGCAGGACTTATTGAAAGTTTGGAATTTAGACTTCCTCTTTGCTCTCCAAGTAAAGAAAATTTTGTTAAAATAGAGGAAGTGATGAAAAAATATAATATTAAAGGATTTTAATGAATACAGAATTTCAAGGAAAAACTTTAGTGATTAGCGGTGGAACTCGCGGGATAGGCAAAGCTATAGTTTATGAATTTGCTAAAGTGGGTGCAAATATAGCTTTTACTTATAATTCTAATGCGCAAATTGCTGATGAAATGGTTGAGGATTTAGAAAAAAATTATAAGATCAAAGCAAGAGCTTATGAATTTAATATTTTAGAACCTGAAACCTATAAAGAGCTTTTTGAAAAAATTGATATGGATTTTGATAGAGTGGATTATTTTATTTCAAATGCCATTATTTCAGGTCGTGCAGTTGTGGGTGGTTATACTAAATTTATGAAGTTAAAACCAAAAGGAATTAACAATATCTTTACCGCTACTGTAAATGCTTTTGTTGTAGGAGCTCAAGAAGCAGCTAAGAGAATGGAAAAAGTAGGGGGTGGAAGTATTATTTCAATTTCTTCTACTGGAAATTTGGTTTATATAGAAAATTACTCAGGACACGGCACAGCAAAAGCTGCGGTTGAAGCAATGGCAAGATATGCAGCAACAGAGCTTGGAGAAAAAAATATCCGTGTAAATGTAGTCAGCGGTGGGCCGATTGAAACAGATGCTTTAAGAGCTTTTACAAATTATGAAGAGGTTAAACAAGCAACTATAAATTTAAGTCCTTTAAATCGTATGGGACAGCCTGAAGATCTAGCTGGTGCTTGTCTTTTTCTTTGCTCAAATAAAGCAAGCTGGGTAACAGGACATACTTTCATCGTAGATGGTGGAACGACTTTTAAGTAAGATAAAAATTTAATTTTACTTAAAAAATATTATTTATTTTTTAAGTGCTTGCTTAAAAACTTGCACTTATAAAAATAAATTCTTTTAAAACAATTATAAAAACAGAGTTTAATCAAGTTTTAGCTTCCAGCCCATATAAGCACTCAAAAGCGTAAATAAGAAAATCAAATTTAAAAATAAATCGCCAAATCCAATATAACCTATAGACAATACACTATAAAAAAATCCACCCACAGCAGAATAAATACAAATCGTACTTAAAGAGCCATTTTCCGCCATTTGTTTGCAAGGACAAATTTTATAAAATTTTTTATCATTGAATTGATTTTTTTTCTTGTTTCCTAAGAGCAAGCCCAAAAGCGCAAAAGCATCTAAAAAAACAAAGAAGCAAAGTAACACAAAATCTAAATTCACAAAAATCACCTTTAAAAATATCTAAGCCAAGAAGGTAAATGCACTTGTTCAGCTCTAAGGCTTGTTTCTTGCCCATGTCCAGGTAAAAGTCTAAAGTCTTCTTTATAAGTCATCACTTTTTCCAAGCTTTGTTTCATTAAATTAGCATCTGAATAAGGAAAATCCCATCTTCCTATACTTCTATAAAATAAAAAATCTCCGCTAAACATCAAATTTTCACCCATAAGTTCTATCATGGTACAGCCTGGCGTATGCCCAGGGAGAAAATGGAATTTAAACCGAGTGTTAGAAATTTCAAGCTCATCTTCATTTTCGATTAAAACATCAGCTTTACTTGGCTCAAAACCTTTTCCAAAAGGATCTTGTAGCATAAATTCATCATTTTTATGGATATAAATAGGAATGTCAAATTCTTTTTTTACTCTAGCATTATCCCATACATGATCATAATGCCCGTGAGTGTTTAAAATCGCTAAAGGTTTTTTAGCGTATTGCTTTATAAAACTTAGAGCATTAACGCCAGGATCTATTATAAAATCCCCTTTAGAGGTGTTTAAAATATAGCAATTTGTCTCATAAGGACCGCAAGCTTGTTTTAGAATTTGCATTTTTAGCCTTTTTTATTGAAATTTGAACCTAAAATGAATTATAATTATACATTGATTGTTTAAAGGTAAGTTTATGGATTGTGAAAAAATTTCTCAGACTTTATGTGAATTCATTCAGCACAAGGTTAAGGACTCGGGCTTAAATGGCGTTGTTTTAGGACTTAGCGGGGGGATTGATTCTGCTTTGGTGGCGACGCTTTGTAAGAAGGCTTTGGGTGAAAATGTTTTTGTGCTTTTAATGCCTACAAAATTTTCTAATCAAGAAAATTTAAACGATGCTTTAAAACTTTGTCAAGAATTGAATTTAAAATACAAAATCATAGAAATTCAAGACATTTTAGAGGCTTTTTTAAAACAAAGTGAAAATACAGATGAGTTAAGCAGGGGAAATTTTGCTGCACGTATTAGAATGAGCTTGCTTTATGATTATTCTGCTTTAAAAAAAGCTTTAGTGGTTGGTACTTCAAATAAAAGCGAATTACTTTTGGGTTATGGGACGATTTATGGAGATTTAGCTTACGCTTTTAATCCTATAGGAGAGCTTTATAAAAGTGAAATTTATGGATTGGCAAGATATTTAAATTTAAATGAAAGATTCATTCAAAAAGCTCCAAGTGCGGATCTTTGGATAGGACAAAGTGATGAGAAAGACTTGGGTTTTTCTTATGAGCTTATAGACAAAGGATTAAAAGCGCTTGAAAATCAAGATATGAAAGCATTAGAAAATTTAGATAAAAAATTATTAGATATGCTTCAATCAAGAATAAAAAACAATGCTTTTAAAAGAAATATGCCTGAAATTGCGAGTTTGAATAAATAATGAATGAAGAAAAAAAGTATCAACTTTGGCTTGATAATTATTTTTTTAAGCCCAGCTTTTTTCAAAAATGTTTAGCTTTTATTTTTTTACCTTTGAGTTTGCTTTATGGTTTATGTGCGATTTTAAATACTTGTTTTCGCCAAAAGATTGATTTTAAAAAACCCATTATAAGCGTAGGAAATTTAAGCTTTGGAGGAAATGGAAAAACGCCTATTTGCAAGGCTATAGCAAGGGAATTTGAAGGCGTTTTTATAGTGCTTAGAGGCTATAGGCGTAAAAGCAAGGGTTTGCTTGTGGTTAAAAATGAAAATGCAATTTTAGCTCAAGTTTCACAAAGTGGCGATGAGGCGATGGAGTACGCATTTGAAGAGTGTGTAAAGGGTGTGATCGTAAGTGAAGATAGGGTAGCAGGAATTCAAAAAGCTTTTGAGTTAGGGGCTAAAATAGTGCTTTTAGATGATGCTTTTTCTAAATTTCATATCCAAAAATTTGATATTTTGCTTGAAAGCAAGATCAAGCCTTATTTTAATTTTACCTTACCAAGCGGTGCTTATCGTTTGCCTAAATTTTATGAAAAAAAAGCTGATTTTATAGCTTGTGAGGGTAGGGATTTTATACGCTATTCTTATGTAAAAGAAAATCCTAAGGCAGTTTTAGTTACAGCGATTGCAAAGCCTTTTAGGCTTTATGAGCATTTTATAAAGGCTAGGGCTTGTTATTTTTTTAAAGATCATTATGAATTTAAAAAAGAAGAATTGCAAGCTTTGTTGGATAAGCATCATTGTGATACTTTAATGCTAACTTTTAAGGATTATGTTAAGGTGAAGGATTTTGGATTTAAGTGTCAGATTATAGAATTGAATATAGAATTAAAAGAAAATTTCAAAGAAAAATTATATCAATATATAAGGAGTTTTAATGTTGCTAGTTGAAAGTAGAAATATAAACAATAAAGTAGATTTTAAAAATGCATTAGTTAATCCCAATGCTCCACAAGGTGGGCTTTATTCGCCTTTAAGTTTACCTCAATTTGATGGGGAAAAATACGCGAACTTATCTTATAAAGAATTTGCTTTAAAGTTGATAGAGAGTTTTGAATTTGGACATGAGGCTTTGTTTGATAAAGCTTTAAAAAGTTATGAAAAATTTGATGATAAAAACTCACCTATCGCTTTAAAAAAGATAAAAGATAAAACATACATCAACGAGCTTTGGCATGGGCCTACAAGAGCTTTTAAAGATATGGCTTTGCAACCTTTTGGAGTGCTTTTAAATGAATTTTCTCAAAATGAAAAAATTTTAATCATTTGTGCTACGAGTGGAGATACAGGACCTGCAACGCTTAAAAGCTTTGAAAATTTAGAAAATATTAAAGTGCTTTGCATGTATCCAAAAGGTGGAACAAGTGCTATACAAGAGCTTCAAATGAGAGCTTTAGATAAGGGAAATTTAAAGGTTTTTGCTATCAGGGGAGATTTTGATGATGCACAACGCACTTTAAAAAATTTGCTTGCAAAAGAAACTTTTAAGGACGAGTTAAGCAAAGTAGGATACGGACTTTGCGCTGCTAATTCTGTAAATTTTGGTAGAATTTTATTTCAAATCATCTATCACTACTATGCAAGCTTAAAACTTTATCATGAATTTAAAGAAGAGATTGAAATTCTTATACCAAGTGGGAATTTTGGCAATGCTTTAGGAGCGTATTATGCTAAATTAATGGGAGCTAAAATTTCTAAGATAAAAATTGTTTCTAATGCTAATAATATCCTTACTGATTTTTTCACCAAAGGAGAATATAATCTTAGGGATAGAAGTTTAAAAAAGACGATTTCTCCAGCTATGGATATACTTATTTCTTCAAATATTGAAAGATTGTTATTTTCTAAATTTTCAGATCTTAGGACTAATGAATTGATGAATTTGTTAAAAACTGAGAAATATTTCAAATTAGAAAAAGAAGAATTGCAAAGCTTACAAGAGGATTTTGAAGCTGATTTTTGTACTGATGAAGAATGTATGAAATTTATTAAAGAGAGTAAAATTTTAATTGATCCTCATACAGCAACTTGCTTTAAAATGCTTGATACTTCAAAGCCAAGTATTATTACTTCAACAGCAGAATGGACTAAATTTACTCCGAGTATGGTAAAAGCACTTTTTGGTAGAGAATGCAAGGATGAAAAAGCAGATTTTGAGCTTTTGGCTAAAGAATTTAAAGTAGATATCAAAAAAGATCTTTTAGAGCTTTTTGATCTTAAAAATGCTGATGAAAAAGTCTACAAGATAGGAGATATCGAAGGTGAAATTTTAGAATGGATTAAAAAATGATTATCATACCCACAAGACTAGCTTCAACGCGTTTTCCTGAAAAAATTCTTTGTGATATAGGTGGTGTGCCTATGTTTATCGCTACTGCTAAACAGGTTTCTAGTGTGGATGAGGTTTGCATAGCAGTAGATGGTGAAAAAGTGTTAGAGATTGCCAAACAATATGGTTTTAAAGCGGTTTTAACAAGCAAAAATCATGAAAGTGGCACAGATAGGATCAATGAAGCTTGTAAAAAGCTTGGTCTAAAAGATGATGAAATCATCATCAATGTACAAGCAGATGAACCCTTTATAGAATGCGAGAATTTAGCCAAATTTAAAGAATTTGCTAATTCTTGTTTGAAACAAGAAGCTTTTATGGCAAGTTGTTATAAAGATATCAGTAAAGATGATGCAAGCGATCCGAATTTGGTGAAAGTGGTTTGCGATAAAAATGATTTTGCTTTATATTTTTCAAGAGCGAAAATTCCTTACGAAAGGGCAGACTATGAGGAAAGTTTTAAAGGACATTTAGGAATTTATGCTTATAGTGTTAAAGCTTTGCGTGAATTTTGCACTTTGGAAAATTCCGCCCTTGAAAAAGCTGAAAAATTGGAACAATTAAGAGCTATTGAAAATGGCAAAAAGATAAAAATGCTTCAAATTAACACTAGTAGCATGGGGATTGATACCAAAGAAGACTATGAAAGGGCTTTGCGAATTTATTTAGGAAAATAATTTATTCCAAAGTGGAACAGATCTTGCTTATATTATTTTAATATATTTAGGTTGAAGGCAGAAAAATCTAAATTAAGGAATTAATATGAGTATCTTTAGCATCAATGATAACTCAAACTATGGTTCTATACTTTCACAAGCAAAAGCTAATAAAGAAAGTAAAGAAAATTCTAAAATAAGTTTTGCTAATGCTTTTTTAAAACAAAATGCTAGTAAATTAAATGAAATTCAAAATGCAAATTCACAAACCCTAGTAAGAAGTGAAGTATTAAATTCTACTAATACAACAAATACTAGCAATAATACTAATTTTAGTATAAGTAGTAAGACAAGTTCTCCTAATTATGATATATC